>USDC01000118.1 GCA_900553435.1 uncultured Mycoplasmatota bacterium | reverse complement strand
CTTTTACTTTCGAATTAATAACAAAATCTCCATTTATTTCTTCTTCTGTTATAAAATATAAATTACTTACTATATCATTTAAATATATAGCATCAGTAATTGCTTCTTTATTTCCAATTAAAGCAACCGTTTTATTTTTATATAAAGATGCATCACACACTGTACAATAACTAACTCCTAGTCCTAAGTATTTATCAAATTCTTTTAGTGTTTTTCTTTTAATACCAGTTGTTATTAAAATGTTTTTTGTTTTATATGTATTTTTATTCGTTTTAATTATTTTATATTCTTTTTTGTCTTCAATTTCTAAAACATTTTCTATTTTATATTCTACATCTTGATTATTAAAGTGTAGAAAGAACTTTAACGCTAAACCAGGTCCAGATATTTTTCCGAAACCTAAATAGTTATCAATTTCTTTTAATTTTAATAGAAGCCCACCTGGGCTTTCTTTTTCAATCGCAAGTGTTTTTAAGTTCGCTTTACTAGCATAAAGCCCTGCGTTTAACCCGGCTGGCCCTAAACCAATTATTATTAAATCATACATATTTAGCCTCACTTTAGTTTTCTATTATTATACCAATATTCTTTACCTTTTTTATTAAATTCATAAATGAAAAGAATTACTCCACCAATAATTAATAAAATACTTACAAGTTGTGCAACTTTAATATTTCCAAGCATAAGTGAATCAAGTCTACTAGCTTCAATCATAAATCTTCCTATTCCATACCATATGCAGTACATTGCTGTTAGTTGTCCTAATTTTGTATATTTTATTCTTCTAGCTACCATAAGTATTACAAAACCAAGTAAACACCATAATGATTCATAAAGAAATGTAGGGGTGTAGTAAACTCCATTAATTTGCATTCCATCTATAATAAAATTAGGTATAGGCAAGCTTTGTAAATGTTCTAAAGTAGTTCTCGCACCATATGCTTCTCCATTAAAGAAATTACCCCACCTACCTATTGCTTGACTTAAAAGCATCCAAGGTGCAGCAATATCTAATATTCTAAATATTTTTATTCCTACCTTTTTACAATATATTATTGCTGTTATAACTCCAGCAATTATACCCCCATGAATTGCAAGTCCACCATTCCATATTTTAATAATTTCAGACGGATTTTCTTTATAATATTCTAAATTAAATAATACAAAATATATTCTTGCTCCAATAATACCAAATATAACTACTAAACATATTAAGTTAATAATTGTATCACTATCAATTGAGAAACGTTTTGCTTCTCTTATTATAAAAATAGTAGAAATAACAATTGAGGCAAGTATTAAAAGAGAATACCACCTAATTTGTATAAATCCTAAATCTAATAAAATTGGGTTCATTTTTTACCTACCTTCTATTATTCTTTTTGTCACTAACGAATCAACAATCATTTTAAGTAAAGACACAAATAAAACTAAGAAAAATGGTCCTATTATTCCCTCAACAACAAAATGACTACCTAAAAATAATCCACAAAGTTTTAATACTATAACATTTACCACTGGATAAAATATTCCAAAAGTTATTACTGTAAGTGGTAAAGTTAAATATACTAAAATAGGTTTAATAGTTGCATTAAGTGCTGCGATAACAGCTGAGGCTAAAAACGCATATGCAAAATTTTCAATATATAGTCCTTTAAAAATTAATGAAGCAAGCATTAATATAACCGCATAAATAACAAGATCAAAAACAATTTCAAAAATTACAATTAATCTTTCTTTTGCTTTTTCTTTTTCGGCTTCCTTTTTTGGATCATATATTTTTACTTTTCCCATTTAAACACATCCTTTGTTATATTATATAATATTTTAATGAATTTAAAAAGTGTTAATAAAACACACACTGTCTGGCAATAAAACACTTTTGGCAAAAAGTATTAGAATAGCAAGAAAAAAATTATTTTTCTCTACTCTCTTTTTCCTAAAAAATATAAGCATATTTCTTTAGTCATTTTAGTTTCTTTTTGATATAACCTATATTTTAAATAAAACAACCTTATAAAAAATAAGCCTTGAACTTAATTCTAAATTCAAAGCTATTTTTTTACTTTACTCAGCATTTCTAAAAATTCTCATACATAATTACAATTTCATGTCATTTAATATCTTCTTCATTTATATCAATGTGTAAATTCAAATCTTCCTCTGTTGGTAATGCATCTAGTATTTCTTTTGGTAAAATTTCAAAAGAAGATACGCCTATTGGATTTTCGACACTACTTAATGAATATTCAACTGTTAATCTATTCTTTTCTTTGCATAGTATTAATCCTATTGTGTTATTATCTTTATCTGTTTTTAATTTGTTATTTATAGCATTTATATAAAAATTCATTTTTCCTGCATACTCTGGTTTAAATTCTCCTATTTTCAACTCGATAACTACATAACATCTTAATTTTAAATGATAAAATAACATGTCTATAAAATAGTCTGTATTATCTACTGTTATCTTATATTGATTTCCTACAAAACTAAATCCTTTCCCTAGTTCAATCAAAGTATCTTTAATTCTTTCAACTAAAGCTCCTTCAAATTCTGCTTCTATATATTTTTCTTTTAACAATGGTAAATTAAATATATAAGGGTCTTTTTGCATATTGTTTGCTAAATCACTTAATGGAGGAATTAATTTCTCTTTGAAATTATTATCCTTAATTTGTTTTTCTTGTCTTTCATACAATTTTGTATCAATTTGAACTGCTAAAACATCAACCGACCAACCATTTTCCACACACTTTTCCATATACCATAATCTTTCATCTGTATTTTTTACTTTATCTAAAATAAGCATATTATGCGACCATGGAATTTGTGCAGATGCTATCTGCACTTTTTCATTTGTACTTAATTCCTTATAAAACTTTTTCATGTTTTTTATGTTTCTTACTGAAAAACCCTTTATATTTGGAAATTCAACTTTCATTGCAATGCTTAAATTTTCTATAAATTTATTACCCCAAGAAGATTTTTCATACACTAATTTTCCCACATAATAATATAAATCTATTAACCTTTTATTCGCATCACTCATTATTAAAGTTTGTGTTTTATAAATTTCACTCTTTATGTCTTCTACAATTTGTTTAAAATCTTTTTCTAACATTTTATTCCCTTTCATATAATTGCTTTTTTAATATTTAATTTTTTATAAATTTTTCTATATTTTCCAAATTGTGCAGATACTGTCTGCACAATTAATGTTATATAAATTATTATAACATTTATTCCTTTAAAATTAATTAAAAATATTAAAAACTAATTTTATATTTTTACTAAATTATTTGTATAAGTACCCTTTGTTATTT
>USDC01000117.1 GCA_900553435.1 uncultured Mycoplasmatota bacterium | reverse complement strand
TATTAAAGATAAGATGAGTTTTTCTGAGATAGTTAAAAACGAAAAGTTTATGAGTTTAGTTAATTCTAAAGAAATTTATAAAAAATTATTAAAAATTAGTATGAAATTAGAAGGGCTTAAAAGACATACAAGTATTCATGCCGCAGGTGTTGTAATAAGTAAGGATAAACTTACTGATAAAATACCTCTTTATAAGAGTGGGGAAAATGTTTTAACAGCTTTTTCAATGGAATATATGGAACGTATGGGACTTTTGAAGATGGATTTTTTAGGACTTAGAAATTTAACTTTAATAGATAATGTTTTAAAGTTAATTGAAAAAGATACAGGAGTACATATTAATTTAACTAGAATTCCTTTTAATGATGTTAAAACATTAAGACTTTTTTATAATGTTGATACAGTAGGAATTTTTCAACTTGAAAGTAGTGGAATGAAAAGTTTTTTAAGAAAACTAAAAATTACTAAATTTGAAGATATTATTGCTGCGATTTCACTTTATAGGCCAGGGCCTAGAGAAAATATTGACCTTTATATTGCAAGAAAAGAGGGAAGAGAAAAAATAGAATATTTAGTGCCTGAGCTAGAAAGTATTTTAAAGGAAACTTATGGAATAATGATATATCAGGAGCAGATTATAGAGGTGCTTAGAAAACTCGCAGGATATTCTTATAGTGAGGCAGATAATATAAGAAGAGCTATGAGTAAAAAGAAGGAAAGTGTTATACTTGCTGAGAAAGAAAGATTTATAACAAGAGTCGTAAAGCGAGGTATTAGTAAGGATAAAGCACTACTATTATTTGAGGATATTTTAAAGTTTTCTAATTATGGATTTAATAAATCTCATTCTGTAGCTTATGCATTTATTTGTTTTTGGATGGGATATTTAAAGTCACATTTTACATCATACTTTATGGCTGATTTGCTTAATATTCAAATAGGTAGTGAGGTAAAAACTAAAGAATACATAGATGAGGCTAAAACCCTTAAATTAAATTTGATTAAACCTAATATAAATAAAAGTACTAATATGTATTTAGTAGAAAAAAATAGTATTTTACTTCCATTAACCATAATAAAGAGCGTAGGAAAGGAAGCAATAACTGCGATTTTAGAAGAAAGAGAAAATGGAATTTTTTCTGATTATTTTGATTTTGTAAGAAGAGTTTATAGTAATAAAGTAAATAAAAAAGTTATTGAAAGTTTGATAGATGCAGGAGCTTTAGATGTTTTTGGTTTGTCTAAAAAGACAATGATTAGTAATTTAGAAAATGTAATTGATTATGCTAGTCTTTGTAAAGATATAGATTATACCTTAGTATTAAAACCAGAACTTAATGAGGATGTAGAGTTTTCTAAAGAAGAGATTATGAACAGAGAGTTTGAAGCATATGGCTTTTATCTAAGTATGCATCCTGTAACTAAATATAAAAGAGATAATATGGTTGTTTTGAAAAATATTGAAATGTATTTTGATAGAGTGGTAAATATTATTTTATTAATTGAGGATGTTAAAAATATTAATACTAAGAAAAAAGAAAGGATGTCTTTTTTAACTTTGAGTGATGAATATAAAAGGATAGAGGGAGTAATATTTCCGAATGTTGTAAAAAAAATAGGGGATTATAATAAAGGAGATATTGTAAAATTAAGTGCTAGAGTTGAAAAAAGAATAGGAAGTTTTCAACTTATAATAAATGACTTACAAAAATTAAAATAAAGTATTTAATTTAATAATTTTATTTGGTATAATACTTATAATAGGAGGAGTAAAAGATGGAAAGTTTAAAAGAAAAAAACAAAGTGTTACTTTATATTGCAGTTATAGTCGCAGCATTAATACTTATTATTGGAGGAGTTACATTATTTTTAAATTTTACAGATGGAGGTAAAGTTAAAAATGACGTGAACGTTAATTATCAAGATGGAAAAAATATTTCAGTAGAAAAAGTAAAAGATGACTATGTTTATAATAAAAAGATAGTTGTAGAAAATAATACAAATAAGGAAAAAACATATAGTTTACGTTGGGAAAATGTAAGTAATAATTTTAATGTTCAATCTGATTTACTTTATAGTATTAGTGGTGAAGGAGAAGGTGCTAGTGAGCTTGGTACTTCTCAAATCCCAGTTGCTGACTCTCCAATATTTACATCTGTTAAGATAGGAAAAGGTAAGACTCATACATATGTTGTAAAAGTTTGGTATGATAAGTCTAATAAGAATACAAACGAAGATAACAGTAAATTTACTGGAGATGTTAAAGTAGTTTATGAAGATGAGAAATAAGCAATTATTTCTTTTTTTATTTCTACTTTAGTAAAAATTGTGATATAATTTTTTTAGAGTAGGAGGAAGAGGATGAAAACAAGAGTTATAAGTGCGATTGTTGCATTAATAATAATAATTCCAATTATATTTTATGGTGGTCTTGCTTTTGAAATAGGAGTCGCAATAATTGGAATGATAGGATTATGGGAACTTCTTAAATTAAGAGAAAGTGAAAGAAAATTTCCTATTTTAATTAAGGTAATTACGTTTTTATCATTTTTAGCTTTAGTATTATTAAATACAGAATATAGTGATAATTTTATGTTGGATTATAAAGTGTTAGCTTTAATAATTTTCTTACATTTATTACCTTTAGTATTTTATCATGATAATAAAAAGTATAATATTACTGATGCACTTTTTTTAGTAGGTTCAATTTTCTTTTTAGGAATTGCATTTAATTTCTTGATTACTGTAAGAGAATTTGATTTAAATTATTTAATATTTTTGTTATTAATTACAATATTTACTGATACATTCGCATATATTACAGGAATGTTAATAGGAAGAAATAAGATGATACCAAGTGTATCTCCAAAGAAAACATGGGAAGGATTTATTGGAGGAACTGTATTTGGAGTTTTAATTAGTGCTGCTTTTTATATAACAACTTTTAATTATACAGGAAATATATTTTTATTAATTTTTATAGTTGCACTTCTTAGTATTATAGGTCAAATGGGAGATTTAGTATTTTCTTCTATTAAAAGACATTTTAAAACCAAAGATTTTGGAAATATTATGCCTGGACATGGTGGAGTATTAGATAGACTTGATAGTATATTATTTGTGCTTTTAGCATTTAGTTTTATAATGCCATATCTATAAGGAGAGAAGAAAATGAATTTTATTTTAACTTTAATAATTTTGCTTTTTATTTTAGGTGTTCTAGTTTCTATTCATGAACTAGGACATTTTATAGCTGCGAAGAAAATGGGAATTTATGTTTATGAGTTTTGTTTAGGGATGGGACCTAAAGTAAAAGGTTTTAAAAGAAAAAATGATGAGACAGAATACACTATAAGGTTAT
>USDC01000116.1 GCA_900553435.1 uncultured Mycoplasmatota bacterium | reverse complement strand
ATCCTTATTAAGTTCAAATTTTATTCCATTTAATACAGGTATAATATTTCTTGTGGATAAAGCTCTACTTACATTATTTAAGTTTTCAATAAGTACATCTTTTTTAATTGTTAATTTCATTTTAAATTCCTTCTTTCTTTTTTTAATTATTTTTATATTTTTAATGTGAATTGTGTTAATAACTTCCTTTTACCAAGAAAAGTTAGGGAAAAAGTATTGTTAATAATAATTTAAATATTAACAATTATTAACATTTAAATTATATTATTCTTTATTTCAGTAATAATTTTTTCAAGTTCAGGATTGCTTTTTAATTCTTTACTAATTTTTTCATAGGCATATATTACTGTTGAATGATCTTTACCTCCAAATTCTAATCCTATTCTTGGGTATCTTTCATCTGTTAATATTCTAGATAAATACATTGCAATAGCCCGAGGATGTGCGATTGCATTACTTCTCTTTTTTCCTTTTAAATCATCAACAGTTATTTTAAAGTATTCTGCAACTTGCATTTGAATTTTTTCAATAGAGTTAGTTGAATATAATAAATGATCTGTATAATCTTTTAAAGCTTCCATTGCAAAATCTAAAGTTATATTTGAATTATTCATAATAGCTGAATAAGCACACAATCTTGTTAATGCACCTTCAAGATTTCTAACATCACTTCCACAACTACTTGCAATAAAACTAATAACATCTTCTGGAATATTAATAGCTATTTCTTGTAATTTTATTTTCTTTTTTAAAATTTCCTTTTTTAATTCAATATCAGGTGGATAAATATTAACAGTTAATCCCCAATTAAATCTTGTTTTAAGTCTTTCTTCTAAAAGTTGTAAATCTTTAACAGACCTATCAGAGCATATAATTATTTGTTTATCATTATGATATAAACTATTAAAAGTATTAGTAAACTCTTGTTGAGATTTAGTCGCACTACTTAAGAATTGTATATCATCTATCATAAGTAGATCTACATCTCTATATTTCTTTTTAAATAATTCCATGTAATCAATATTTTTATCATCTCTATATTTTTTAGATATACTAATAAAATCTTCTACAAAATTCTCAGCAGTTATATAAAGTACTCTTTTATTTAAATTTTCCTCAGCAAAGTTTCCGATAGCATTCATTAAATGAGTTTTACCAAGGCCACTTTTTCCATATATAAATAGAGGATTATACAATTTTCCAGGCTTTTCTGCAACTGCAACAGCTGCTAGGTAAGCTACTTTGTTAGTTTCTCCAACTATAAAATTTTCAAAATTATATTTTTTATTAAGTGTATTTAATCTTAAGTTAGTTTTATCAGTTTTTGTTGTTTCTTTAACTTCTTCTTCAATTTTATCATTTAATTCACTTTCTAATACAAATTCAATATTATAATTTTTACCAGTTAATTCTAAAAACGTTTCTTCAATTACTTCATAATAAGATGATTCTAAATGGGTTTTTACTGCTTCATGATTAGTGGAAATAGTAATAGTTGAATCTATAATTTTAACTAGTCTGGTATCCTTAAACCAAGTATTAAATGATATATTTGCTACTTTATTAGAAATATTATTAAGAAAATCATTCCACAAAGTTTCAACATTCATATAAAACCACCCCAGACCATAAATGTTATTTGTAATTTAATTGTACTCTAAAATTGTGAAAAACAAAAGCAAAAATGTGAGAAAAAACTTATCAACAGGACTTATCAACAAGTTATTAACTTTGTTTTTTTAATTATTATAGGTGTTAAAGTAAGTTATTAACATTATTAACAAAATACTAATCACAAATGTGAAATTTATTATATTATATAAATGTGAAAAAGTGAAGAACTAAATTTAAGTTAAATAAACACTTACTTTTTTATGTTGATAACTTTGTAAATAATTGTTTGACAAAAGAAAAAAATTAACATATAATCTTAGGGACGAGAAACAAATATATAGGAGTGTGAATAAAATGAAGAGAACTTTTCAACCTAATAATAGAAAAAAACAAAAGAAACATGGATTTTTTGCAAGAAAAGGTAGTAATGTTTTAAAAAATAGAATGAGAAAAGGAAGAAAAGAACTAACAAAATAAGCACTTTTAAATAAGTGTTTTTTTTTGTATAATATTTTTAACAGGAAAATACTTATTTTTGAAAGGAATAGAAATGAATAAAAAATACTTAATAAGAAAAAACTTAGAATTTCAAGAAATTATAAAAAGTTGTAAAAATAAAAAAAGTAAATTATATGTTATATATTATAGAAAAAATAATAATAATTATAATAGATATGGAATTAGCGTAGGTAAAAAAGTAGGTAATGCAGTAATTAGAAACAAATTAAAAAGGCAAATAAAGGATATTTTAAGAAAAAATAATATTAATTATTCAAAAGATTATGTTATAATAGTCAAGAAAGCAATTTTATTTGCAGATTATAATAAAATGAAAATTGAATTATTAAACGCATTAAAGGAGATTGAACATGAATAGAATAATAAAACTAATATCTGTATTATTACTAGCAGTTTTTTTAACAACAGGATGTACAGAAAGATTTATTGATAAAGATACTGAAAAGTCATATACATCAAATATTTTATGTAAGCCTACAACAGAAGAAATGAAAGAAGTTTATGATAATAATAAAAAAGAAGTTAAAGTAGACATAGATAAATTACCTGAATGTAGTGAATTTAAAATTACTAGCGGAGAATATGAAAATTTATTTACATCACTTATTACTAAGCCTTTAGCTTTTATAATTATTAAGATAGGCGAAATAGTTAAAAACTATGGTTTAGCAATAATGATTGTAGGTCTTTTAATAAGATTAGTACTTATGCCTCTTACAAAGAAATCATTAATGCAATCAGAAAATATGAAGAAAGCTCAACCAGAATTACAAAAATTAGAGAAAAAATATAGAAATAAAAACGACAAAGATTCACTAATGATGAAGAGTCAAGAAACTATGATGATTTATAAAAAATACGAAATAAATCCAATGTCAGGTTGCTTATTTGCATTTTTGCAATTACCGATATTATTTGCTTTTTTAGAAGCGATTAATAGAATTCCAGTTTTATTAGAAGAAACACTATGGAAGTTTCAACTTGGTACAACACCTCTTGAAGGAATTCAATCAGGCAGCTATATATATTTAATTATTGTTGCTTTAATAATTCTTACAACTTATTTTTCTTTTAAAAATATGAATATGTCAGGCGCTGATCCTGCACAACAAAAACAAATGAAATTTATGTCAATATTTATGTTAGTATTTATTTCAATAGCATCATTTAGTCTACCAGTAGCAATAGCATTATATTGGATAGTATCAAGTGCATTTTCAATTTTACAAAATATATATATTAAAGATTTTAAATTAAAAAAAGAGCAT
>USDC01000115.1 GCA_900553435.1 uncultured Mycoplasmatota bacterium | reverse complement strand
TAAATGGTTCACAACATACAGCCACAGCACACTATTATTCACAATATGGTTATGCACCACTGTGGATAGTTGTAAAAGTTTTAAGTTTTGGAATAATGAGTGAATTATTCGGTATACTTAAAGAGGAAGAACAGCAAGATATAGCAAATGTGTATCACTTAGATGTTGAAACATTAGGCATATATTTTCCGTTGCTAGCCAATTATAGAAATTTATGTGCTCATGAGGATATTTTATTTGATCATTTTACGCAACGAGTTATTCCAGATAATGCAATTCATAGATATTTAAATATTGAAAAAACAAATGGAGAATATATATATGGAAAAAATGATATTTTTGCATTAATAATAATTATGAAACAAATGTTAACTAAAGATGAATTTAAACTTATGATGAATGAGATAATTTATGAACTTGAAATGTTAAGTGGAAAACTTAGTTCTATTTCAATTGAAGATGTATTAAATGAAATGGGATTTCCGCTTAATTATAAAGAAATAATGTATTATGAATAAGGAGGAAAACATGAATAATAAATTTAAAAATATATTATTAGTAGTCGTTTCTGTTTTTGTAGGTTTAGCTGGTATGTACGCAATAATTTATTTTTTTCCTAATACAATAGTAAAGGGAATTACTAAAGAAGAAGTAACTGTAAGCGACACTGGTATAAGTAAAAGTGTAGATAAAATTTATGATGCAGTAATTTATGTTTCTGCATCAACTACAAGTGGAAGTTCTACTGGTACTGGCTTTATTTATAAAAAGGATAATGGAAAAGGTTATATTATTACAAATTATCATGTTGTAAGCGGAGCATCAGATATAACTATTTTATTTTCTGACGATATAGAAGCAGAAGCTGAATATTTAGGAGGAGATCAATATGCTGATATCGCAGTATTAACAATAGATGATAAATTTGTTAAAGATGTTGCTGAGATAGGTGATAGTACTAAAGTAAATGTAGGAGATACAGTATTTACAATAGGTGCTCCTATGGGTCTTGAATATAAGGGAACTGTTACAAAAGGAATTTTGAGTGGTAAAGATAGAAAGGTTTCAGTTTCATTAAGCAATAGTAGAAGTAATGATTGGGTAATGAATGTAATGCAAACAGACGCTGCCATAAATCCAGGTAATAGTGGTGGGCCATTATGTAATATTAATGGAGAAGTAATAGGTGTTAATTCATTAAAAATAGTTAAAGATGAAGTAGAGGGATTAGGCTTTTCTATTCCTATTGAAGAAGCTCTATCATATGTAGAGAAAATTGAAAATGATATAGATACTTCAAGACCATATTTAGGTGTTGAAATGTTAGATGTTACTGATACTTTTGCACTTGCATATAATGGTATAATAATTGATGAAGATTTAGAAAACGGAGTAGTTATTGTTTCTGCTGAGGCAGGTTCTCCTGCGGAAGATGCTGGTATAAAAGCTGGAGATGTTGTGGTTGAAATAGAAAATCAAAAAATTACAGATATCGCAGAATTCAGATACTATTTATATAAAAATCAACCAGGTGATAAAGTTGAATTAGTCATTAATAGAAATGGTAAAGAACAAAAAGTTGAAGTAAAATTAGAAAAAGCTAAAAGTGAATAATTAACTGTTTAAATACAGTTTTTTATTTTAAGTAGCAATTATGCCTATTCATACATATTTTAAATTAGAGGTGAAGTTTATGTATGAACGAGCCGTAAAAGGTATAGTTTTGGATAGTGGTCATGGAGGTATCGGTTAAATCCAAAAATAGAAGAAATGGCTATTTTGGTAAGTAAATACAAGAGTTTAAGGTACTTGATAAAAGTATCTTTTATTATGTAAAAATATAAGAAAGAGAGGATGATATAATGAATTATGGAATATTTAGAAGTCAACCGATAATGACTATCAATGATTTAGCACAAATTGGATCACACAATAAAAGAGAAAAGAAAGCATATAAAAGTAATAAAGATATTAAGTTAGAATTAACAAAGAATAATATAGAATTAGTACCCTTAACAGAAAAGTATGTTAAGGGTTTTAAATTGAAAGTAAAAGATTATGAAAAAGAACACAACGAAAGAATGAAAACGGAACGACCTGAAAGAAAAAAGACCTTTAATGAAATGTTAAATAAATCAAAAAGTGTTGTAGCAGATGAATTATTATTTACGGCATCCCATAAGTTTTTTGATAATATGAGTAAAGAAGATATAATGAGATGGGCTAATACTTGTATGGATTTTGTTTATAATGATTTAGGTTATAAAAAAGAACAAGTTTTACACGCAACTATTCACATGGATGAATTAACACCTCATATTCATTGTGTTGTTATACCACTTGTTAAAAAACTAGATAAAAGAACTAATACGGAAAGATATACTATTTCTAAAAAACAATATATTAGAGATAATATTCATTTGTCAGAATTACAAGATATTTATAATGTAAGATTAAAAGAAGCAGGTTTTGAATTAGAACGAGGTATTAAAGGTAGTGATGCAGAACACCAAAAAGTAAAAGAATTTAAAAAGACAACTAGATATTTAGAAAATAAAGTTATTACAATAAATAAAGGATTAGATAATGCTGTAAACGATTTTGAAGAAAAAATGAAAACTACCAAAAGCACTTTCATTGATAAAGAATATGTTAGAGTTAAAAAAGACACTTTTGATAGTATGAAAAATGTTATAAAAGAAAGTAAAAAAGTAATGGAATTTCAACCTAAAATGGAACAACTATTTAATGAAGTAGAAACTTTTACTAAAAGCCATCAAACATTAGAAAAAGAAAATAATAATTTACAACGAGAAGTAAAAGCACTTACTACAAGGAATCAAAACTTAATCAAAGAGAATAATGATCTTAAAGACTATTTAAAAGCCATTTTAGAAGCCATAAAACAATTTTTTAGGGAATTATTACAAATTGGTAATGACAAGACCAAAGATCGTACTACAAGCGAAATAAAGGACTATTATGACAATAAAGATTTTGATTCTAACGATGTTTATGATATTTCAAAAGGAACTACCAAAGAAGATGAATTATTTGATTATGCCGAAGTACCTAGTTATTTAAAAACTAGCAAAAAATCTTATCAAGAAAAAGATAAAGATGATTTTGAAATTTAATTTTAATGATTTAAAAAATAAGTTGAATTACTTTTATATGTAATTCTCTTTTTTATCTACACACTATCTAAAAACGTCTAAATATAGTATAATATTTAGTGAAACAAATAGTAATTTGTAGAGAGGTGATAACATGAGAATATTAATGATATAAGTCAGGCATAAACTTTAATTATGCCGAAAAATGGAGGCATGATATGTTAGAACTTAAAAATTTAAGTATATCTATTAGTGGTAGATATTTAGTTAAAAATTTAAACTTAGTATTAAATAATGGTGA
>USDC01000114.1 GCA_900553435.1 uncultured Mycoplasmatota bacterium | reverse complement strand
TAATGTTATACTTAATATCTTTTTTATATTTTTATTTTTCATGATATACTTCCTTACTTTTTATTATCTTTTAAATTATTATATCTTTTTAGAGTTAAAAACATTGTCATATATTGTTACATATATTATAACTTAATTATGTGCTGTATACAATAATGTGTGTTATAAAAAATTACAATACACTAAAAAACTACAGTTTCCTGTAGTTTAGTTTAATAAAGTCTACCCCCCCCGCAATTTACAGTTAGTTTATTTTTTGTTGACTTAACTTACTTTTTCATTCGCAGTTACTTTTAATTTTGCCTTAAGGCTTTTTCCAAGCATTGCTGATTGGTCTACTGTTTGAGAGTAACTCATCCAAAGTCTAAATTCTAAGTTTTGTGCAGTACTATCAAGTGTTATTTGTTGTTTTGATGTAGTTAGTTTAAGTTCTCCTCCAGCAGTAGCATTTGCTAGATTGCCTGAAGAGATAACACTTCCATCTTTTAAAAGTTCCCATTTCATAAATTCACTTTTAAGTTCATTTGAAATTGAACTTATTACTAAGCTTACATCATATTCTGCATCTATATTTGAACCAGATGCTGTTTTGTTTGCAACACTAAAAGTATTTTTATATGCATCAGTTGCTTTATTTGCATCATTTATTGGTGCTTGTAAGGTTGGATTAACATCGGCAGTATCAGTAAAATCTATATCTAAGTTTGCAATTTTACCTTGTATACTTTTTCCAGTTCCTGTTACTGTTGCTACATAATATGCAAAAGCTATACCTGCGATTAAAAGTATTGTAATTAATGCACCTATTCCAACTATTAACTTCTTTTTACTTATATTTTTATCCAAATCTTTTTCTTTCATTTTATCCACCTATTCTTATATCTACATTTTATAATTAATAAAATATTTTGTCAATTTAAAAAAAGAGGCTTTACCCCTTTTTTACCATCCTACAGAGCCAAACATTACTGCTAGTAGAATAAATAACACAAGTATTATTAAAAACCAAGTATTTCCACTTCCTGTGTTACATACTTCAGTATTAGGCTTATTATTACAACATGCCACTTTATGCACCTCCTTTTACGAAACTAAATACATGCACCTAGTATGATTACTAATAAGATAAATAATACTAAAGCAAAAGCAGCTCCAGATATGCCGCATCCACAATTATTCATAAATTCATTCCTCCTTTTTAATCTTTACACTTTTATTTTATGGCAAAAGCAAAATAATGTGAGTGCGTATTATTGTGTTTTAGTACTTTTTTTGTTATTATTGTGTAGTAGGAGGAAAATAATGAGTAAAAAAATATTAATTGTTTCAAGTTTATTAGTTGTTTGTCTGTTTTTAGGAGGTTGCGGTGCAGAATTAAAAAATGGTGAGGAAGCCGCAGTATCATTTAATAATGGAGCAATTAGTGCTAATGATTTATATGATATTTTAAAAGAAAAGTATGCTGAGGATGAAATCGTAGATATAATTGATGAATACTTACTTAATAAAGAATATGAAAAAACAACAGAAGAAGATGTTTATGTAAATGAAAATTTAGAATCTGCTAAGGAACAAGCGGGAGAAGATTTTGATTTATATCTAAAACAATATTATAACGTAGAAGATGAAGAAAGTTTTAAAGATTTACTAAGACTTAGTTATAAAAGAAATTTATGGATAAATGATTATACAGAAAGCAATATAACAGATGAAGAAATAGAAACATATTATAATGATAAAGTTGTTGGTGATATGAAGCTTAGTCACATTTTAATTACACCTGATGTAAGTAGTGATGCAACTGACGAAGAAAAAGATAAAGCTGAAGAAAAAGCATTAAAGGAAGCAGAAGAAGTAATTAAAAAACTAAATAATGGAGAAGATTTTAAAGTTCTTGCTAAAGAATATAGTGATGATGAATCAAATAAAAATAATGGTGGTAGCTTAGGATTTATTAATCGTGAGGGGTATGACGAAAACTTTATTGAAGGAGCTATTCCACTTAAGAAAAATGAATATACAAAAAAACCTGTTAAATCTGCTTATGGTTATCATATAATTTTAAAAACTGACCAAAAGAAAAAACCTGAACTTACTGAAGAAGAAAAAACTGAAATAAAAACAAGTATTGCTGAGGAAAAACTAAATAGTGATTCTACTTTATCTTTAAAAGCACTTGAAGCATTAAGAGAAAAGTATGAAATGAAAATAAATGACAGTGCTTTAAATAAAGCATATAAAAACATGGTAGATGAAATGTATAATAACTCTACTACTTCAAATACACAAAATTAAAATCATAG
The DNA here is from genome assembly GCA_900553435.1 of uncultured Mycoplasmatota bacterium. GTDB lineage: Bacteria > Bacillota_I > Bacilli_A > RF39 > UBA660 > UMGS1611. Next base: position 1,127 of record USDC01000114.1, on the reverse strand, counting down.
ATTTAGCTCTATGATTTTTTTATTCATCAATTAATTCTGCATAATTTATATTATAAAAACCTTTTTTATACATTTCATTTCTAATTCTAGAATTTAAGTTATGCCCACTATATTTTTTACTATATTTATTATATAATTTTTGATATTCTTTTTTAGCTATTTCAATATCATCAGGTTGTTCTATAATAAGTAATTCTTCTATCATATTATATGGATAACCTAAAGTAATTAAATTCGTTTTTATTTTTTGTTTTAATGCTTCAGTTGATAATTTTTTATTATTTTTTACTTTTCTAAATATTATTTTTTCTATCTTTTCTTTCCAAATATCTTCTTCTATTTTCTCTATTTCTTTATTAACATTATTTTCATCAAGTCCTTTTTTTATTAGTTCATTTTTTATTTTTATAGGACCATGATTAGATAAATTTACTTTATCTGTAACAAAAGCATGTATATAAACTTCTTCATTTAAATATTTTTCTTTCTTAAGTCTTTTAATTATTTCTTCTATTACATTTTCATCTATTTCTTTTTTTTCTAAATATTTTTTTACTTCTTCTTCTGTTCTTAATTTAAATGAAATTAAAGATAAAGCTAAATTATAAGCTTTTGCATATTCATTATCTTTTAATATTTCATCTAATTCTTTTAAAGTAATATTTGTTTGTAATAATAAATTATGTTTTAATATAACATCCTCATAAAGTACATACTCATCATCTCTATCAAAAAATACCATGTATTTTCCTTTGCTTATTTTTTTAAATTTTTCTATCTTCATTTATTCCTCCTTTTTAAAAAACTTATTCTTTAACATGAATAAGTCCTTTTTCTAATTCTTCTAAACTTCTTCCAATTTCTTTTTTTGAAACATACTCATTTTCTTTCATTTGAAAATGTTTGTTTAAAATCATTTGTTTACTTCTTTGTGCGACTACATGCACTAACTTATACTTTGAATCTACTACATTTAAAAGTTTATCAATAGATGGAAATAACATGTTGCTTCACCTCTTTCTCTATATTAATAATACACCCATAATATTAAAAATTCAATTATAAAGACACTTTGTTGTCAACATCGCTTACAAGTTTTCTAAGTCCTCTTAGTATTTCTACCATTG
>USDC01000113.1 GCA_900553435.1 uncultured Mycoplasmatota bacterium | reverse complement strand
GAACTTGAAACTATTGCACACGCTAAAGGAATTGATTTAAGTAAAGCTGATTCTTCTTCATCGCGAGGAAGTGCTGTACCAGCAAGTGCTCGTTATTCAACATTGCAAGATTTAGATGCTAAACGTCATAGTGAAATTGATATGTTTTCTGGAGCGTTGGTTAAAATGGGGAAGGAGCTTCATATTCCTACACCTTATAATGAATATACTTATCATATGATTAAAGCACTTGAAGAAAAGAATGATGGTTTGTTTGATTATGATCAAGAAAATCAAAGAAATATGTGTTCTAAATAAGAAGATACCAAATGTTATCTTCTTTTTTTATAAAATCAATCTTTTTATTATGTAAAAAATGATTTTTTTCTTTAAAAGTTTGAACATTATGATAAAATGAACAAGGTGGAGGTGGTAATAATGATAGTAGACCCGTTATCCGGTGGACATAATGGTAATAGTGAGGATCATTTACCACCGTCGGTAAAGTTCCTCTTTAAATAAGAGGGGGAAAATAAATGATAAAACAAATGACTTCTGAAGAATTAAAAAATTTAATTCTTCATGGGAATAAAGAAATAATTAAAGAAGTTTTAGAAAATATTCACCCGGCAGATATCCTTGATATTTTGCATGAAGATGAAGATTCATCAAAAGAAATCTTAGAACATTTACCAAATGAAGTTATTGGTGATATTTTAGATGAAGAAGATGATGAAGATTTAGAATTAGATATAGAACAAGAAGAAATTTCTGAAGAAGAAGTTGATGAATTCTTTAGTGATGATGATGCTGAGGATGATGACATAGATGAAGGTTTAAAAGACTTAGTTGTAATGGATGATATAGAAGAAGAAAATAATTAAAGAGGTGATAATGTGTTAGAAACATTAAAAGCTATTGAAAACAAATATAATGAAATTTGCAGGGATCTTGCTGATCCTGATGTTTATAGTGATTTAGAAAAAGTAACACAATTATCTAAAGAAAAAAATAATTTAGAAGAAGTAAATGCAGCTTATCAACAACTAAAACAAATAAAAGAAGATATTAATGTTGCAACAGAAATGTTAAAAGATAAAGAAATGGAGATTTTTGCAAGGGAAGAATTAGAAAATCTTGAAAAAAAGCAAGAAGAACTTAAAGAAAAAATAAAAATATTGTTAATTCCTAAAGACCCAAATGATGAAAAAAATGTAATAATGGAAATAAGAGGAGCTGCTGGTGGAGATGAAGCAAATATTTTTGCTGGAGATCTTTTTAGAATGTATTCAAAATATATTGAACACAATGGTTTTAAATTAGAAATATTAAATTCTGTTCCAGGAGAGTCTGGAGGATATGCAGGTATTGAATTTATGGTTAAAGGAGAAGGAGTATATTCTAAACTTAAATATGAAAGCGGAGCACATAGAGTACAAAGAGTGCCAGAGACTGAAAGTGGAGGTAGAGTACATACTTCAACCGCAACAGTTTTAGTTATGCCTGAGGCAAAAGCAGTTGATGTGAAAATTAACCCTAATGATTTAAAAGTAGATGTATATAGAAGTGGGGGAGCTGGAGGACAAAGTGTAAATACAACAGATTCGGCAGTTAGAATTACACATTTGCCTACTAATATTGTTGTTACTTGTCAAAATGAAAGAAGTCAAATAAAAAATAAAGAAAAAGCTATGACTATTTTGCAATCTAGAATTTATGATTTAAAACTTAAAGAACAAGAAGAAAAGTTAGGTGCTGATAGAAAGCAAAAAATTGGAACAGGAGATCGTAGTGAAAAAATAAGAACTTATAATTATCCTCAAAATAGAGTCACTGATCATAGAATAAATTTAAGTGTTATGAATTTGGAAAAAGTAATGGACGGAGACTTAGACGAAATTATTAATGCACTTATAAGTGAAGATCAAAAAAGGAAGATTGAAAACATAGATGCTTGATAAAATAATAGATTTAGGAATTTCAAGAGTAGAAGCAGAAGAACTTATAAATATAAATGAAAATATAGAGAAAGATTATAAAAAGTTAAAAAAAGGATATCCTATTCAATACTTAATAGGATATGTTAATTTCTATGGTTATAAAATTAAAATAAATAAAAATGTTTTAATTCCAAGACCAGAAACAGAATTTTTAGTAGAAAAAGTAATAAAACTTATAAAAAATAATAACTTAGAAAATATTAAACTTTTAGATTTATGTACAGGTAGTGGATGTATAGCAATTACACTTTCTAAAGAGCTAAAAATTAATGTGACAGCTTCAGATATTTCTAAAAAAGCTTTAGATGTAGCAAAAGAAAACATTACTTTAAACGAAGCAAAAGTAAAATTAATAAAAAGCAATCTATTTAAAAATATTAAAGGCAAATATAATATAATTATTACAAATCCACCATATGTATCTAAATCAGAAAAACTTAGTAAAATAGTTAAATCAGAACCTAAAAAAGCTTTATACAGTGCTGATAATGGTACAAAAATAATAAAAAAAATAATTGACAGTAGTGTTAATTATTTAGAAGATAAATCAATTTTAGCAATTGAAATAGGAGAAACTCAAGGAAAAACTTTAAAAAAATACGCAGAAGAAATACATAAAAACTCTAAAATCAAACTAGAAAAAGATTTAACCGGAAGAGATAGATATTTAATTATTTTAAAAAATATTGAATAAAAATAATAGACACTTGCCAATATTTATTAGAAAGGCAAGTGTTTTTATGAGAAAAACTATGATAATTGTTAGTGTTCTTATAGTCATTTTATTTTTTGTTGCAAACAAGGAAGAAGAAATAATTATTCCTAAAGAATCTATAAGATTTAGAATAATTCCTAATAGTAACAGTATCAAAGATTTAGCAATTAAAGAGAAAGTTAAAGACAACTTAAATAGAGAAGTAAATTTACTATTAAAAAATGATAATATATATGATGCTAGAAAAAATATAATAAAAAATAAAGGCAAAATAGAGCTAATGGTTAATGAAACCTTTAAAGAAAATAGTTATAATAAACCTTTCAAAGTAAAATATGGAAACAATTATTTTCCAGAAAAAACATATAAAGGAGTCAAGTATGAAAGTGGAAATTATGAATCTTTAGTTGTGGAAATAGGAGAGGCAAAAGGAGATAACTTTTGGTGTGTACTTTTTCCTCCACTTTGTATGATGGAACAAGAAAAAAACTCCTCTGAAAAAGAATATAAGTTTTTTATTTCCGAAATAATAGATAAGTACTTTTAATATACTTAACTATAGGAGGAATAAAATTGTTGATATTTTCTTCACTAACATCAGCTATTGTACTTTCTATTAGTTTAAGTTTAGATGCTTTTAGTATGTCACTTGCGTATGGGTTAATGAATTTTTCAAACAAAAAAATATTTTTAGTATCTTTATTAGTAGGAATATTTCATTTTTTTATGCCTATCCTTGGTAGTTTAATTGGAAAAACATTACTTGAAGTA
>USDC01000112.1 GCA_900553435.1 uncultured Mycoplasmatota bacterium | reverse complement strand
GCACATAATGGCAGCTTATGAGGAAGCTGTGAAGGAGAGATATCGTTTCTTCAGTTTTGGCGATGCGATGATGATCGAATAAAAAAGTATATACAAATCGTAAAATTACAAAAACCGGAAAAGTTCTGAATACGAGCTTTCCCGGTTTCTTTTTTATTTTATAACTTTATAAGATAAAAAAGAAAAGAAGTAATTATTAATATTATAATTATAAGTATAGTTTTTTTCATTTTTCCCCCTAAAAAAAGAATAGACTCCTCTATTCTTTTACATACTCACAATTACTACATTTTATTACATCTTTTTTTCTAACTAATAAACTTTTACAATTTGGACAAACTTCACCAGTTGGTTTATCCCATAATGCATACTTACATTTTGGATAGTTATTACATCCATAAAATATTTTGCCTTTTCTTGTTTTCTTTTCAACTATTTTTCCATCACAGTTAGGACAATCACAAACTTCTACAACTTGTTTTTCTTCCTTTTTAATATATTTACATTCTGGGTATCCACTACAAGCAACAAATTCTCCATATTTTCCTCTTTTTATTACTAAATTTTTACCACAATTAGGACAAGTTTCTCCAGTTTCTTTAGGTTCTTCTTTTTCCATTTTATCAAATGCTGTTTCTACAAGTGGTTCAAATTTAGAATAAAAGCTTTCTAAAAGCGTATACCAAACCTTTTCCCCCTCAGCAATTTTATCTAAGTCAGATTCCATATTAGCTGTATAATCTACATTAATTATGTCACTAAAGTATTCACATAATTTATCTGTTGTAAGTATCCCAATTTCAGTAGGAATAAACTTTTTATCTTTTACTTCAATATAATTTCTTTTCTTTAAAATATCAATTATTGTAACATAAGTACTTGGTCTACCAATACCTAATGTTTCTAGTTCTTTAATCAGTCTTGCCTCAGTGTATCTAGCAGGTGGTTCTGTAAAGTGTTCTGTTTTTTCTATAGAGTTTGCAACTACAACACCAGAGTTATATTTACTAAAATCAGGTAATATAACTTCTTCTATTTGTTGATATTCTTTATATACTTTCAAATATCCATCAAAGGTATAGATATTTCCAGTTGCTTTAAATTCATAATCACCATTAAGTAAAGTAACAGATGTATTATTTACTTTAGCTGGTGCCATTAAAGAAGCAAGAGCTCTAAAATAAATAAATTTATATAATTTATATTCATCTGGTGTTAAATATTTCTTTATTTTATCTGGTTCTCTATTAATACTTGTTGGTCTTATAGCTTCATGTGCATCTTGAGTGTTATTATCACTTTTTTTGCTTTTTACATGTCCAATATATTCTTTACCATAATTAGCTCCAATGTAAGCATAAGTATCTTTAATAAAGTTATCGCTAAGTCTAGTTGAGTCTGTTCTCATATATGTAATTAAACCAACTGTCTCATCACCTAAATTTATACCTTCATATAGCTTTTGTGCGATTCTCATTGTCTTAGAAGCTGTAAAACCTAAACGATTAGATGCGGCTTGTGTTAAAGTACTTGTATAAAAAGGTAGGTTACTATTTTTCTTTTTTTCTTTGGTTTCAACATTCTCTATATTAAATGCATTAGATAATGAAGAGAGTATTTCATTTGCTTCTACTTCTGTTTTAATTTCTATTTTCTTACCCTTATATTTTACAAGGTTAGCATCAAAATCTTTAAAATGAGCTTCAATTGTAAAATATTGTTCACTTTTAAATGCTTCTATTTCTCTTTCTCTATCAACAATAAGTTTTAAAGCAACACTTTGTACACGACCAGCACTTTTACCACCAGTCTTCTTTTGCATTAGTTTACTTAAGCGAAAACCTATAATTCTATCTAGTATCCTTCTTGTTTCTTGACTCCTAACTAAATTATAATCAATTTTTCTAGGATGTTTAAATGCTTCCTTAACTGCATTTTCAGTTATTTCATTAAAAACAACTCTAGAATATTTATCATCATCCAAATCTAAAGAGTCATAAAGATGCCAACTAATTGCTTCTCCCTCACGGTCTGGGTCGGTCGCAAGTATTACTTCACTACTTTCTAAAGCATTTTTTTTCAAGGTATTTATATCTTTCTTTTTACCACTAATAACTTTGTAAGTTGGTTTAAAATGATCTTCTATATCTACACCAAAACCAAATTTACCACTTGTAGCTAAATCTCTTATATGTCCTTTACTAGACATTACTTTATAATCTTTTCCTAAATATTTTTCAATTGTTTTGCTTTTGCTTGGAGATTCAACAATAACTAATTTTTTCATATTTTGCTCCTTTGCTATAAGTTATATATCATAATACAACATTTGTCAAATCACAACTATTTTATTTTACATTAAATTTATGATAAAAAAAAGAAATAATAAAAAAAAACAATAAATAAATTATTGCTTTAAAGAACAATTATTAATCTAGTTGAATTATTTTGATGTCCACCTCCATGAGTTACATTTGATGCAAAAATTCCATTTCCCCCTCCATTTGCATTTCTTCCTCCTCGCAAAAACCACATATTATTAGAATTAATAATATTATTATAATCATTATACCAACTTCTGTCTTCTTTATTTCTAAATTCTTTTATCGCATCACCTAATTTACTTAATTTTAAATTTGACACATTTTCATTAAAGGTATAAATATCAATATATTACGGACTGGTTATGCTGCTGACGCTCATTATGTCCTGCTTTATAATTATATGTTCCAGAAAAATCAATGTAAGTTCCAGCATTATAAACAACACCAGTATACCCAGAACCATAAGCTGGAGCATATCCAACCAACTTTTCTCCATTTATTATACTATTTAAGTCTCCCATTACATATTCATAAGAACCACCATTCATATCATACGCTCCATATATATTTTTAGTTGTAGAAGAATTCATGCCTAATTGTGTATTATATGAATTACATATTTCACCTGCAGTATATATATTTTCTCCTTGCATACCGCAACCAGTTATAAAGTTAGTTGTACTATTCATACTTATTTCTTCACAAGTTCCATCTTTACATGTACCATATTTTGAATGTGAAAGATATGCTACTGCTCCCCATTCAATGTTTTTAATCATGTGGGTATCTACATTAGAACTAAATCCATATATATTACCATTATCATTCATCTTCATTATATTATTTTCATATACACTAACTTGAGCTCCTCTCCAACTTGTTATTTGCGGTTTAACCAAAGGATTTATAGTTGTTAAGTTACATCCATTTCCTACTGTTGAATTAAGATTTGGTATACAATCAATATCACTTGATACTTCAAACTTTCCTACCCAAAAACCTGTTAATTTTTCACTTCCAAATGTAAAGGCTGGATGAGTGTAGTATTTATTGTTACATAAACTATCACTACACTCTTCATTATTTATTGTGCACACTTCACTTGTTCCATCTCCGCTTTCTCCTTGTATATTATCTGTGCATTTTATTTCTCCTGTTGTTTTT
>USDC01000111.1 GCA_900553435.1 uncultured Mycoplasmatota bacterium | reverse complement strand
GTGTCAACATTGGGATGTCGCCAAGTGGTAAGGCACCAGACTTTGACTCTGGCATGCGTTAGTTCGAATCTAACCGAGGCAACCAGTATTTGTCCCGTTAGCTCAGTCGGTAGAGCATTCGACTTTTAATCGAAGGGTCTGGCGTTCGAGTCGCCAACGGGACACCAATTAAAAAATAAACAACGTATTTGCGTTGTTTTTATTATATATACTGTTTTAAACACACTTATGAACAACACTTTTATATTATTTAATTCTACTTCATGATATAATAAAAAGGGAAGTGATTATATGGCTAAAGCACTCATAACAGGAGCTAGTAGTGGACTAGGATATACTTTTGCTACAAATCTAAGTAAAATGGGTTATGATTTAATATTAGTTGCTAGAAATGGTAAAAAACTAAAAGAATTAAAAGAAAAATTAAAAACTAATGTAAGATATTATGAATTAGACTTAAGTATAGAAGAAAATGTTTATAAACTGTATAATTTAGTTAGAAAAGATGATATTGACTTATTAATAAATAACGCAGGTTTTGGTGTTTTTGGAGAATTTTATAATACAAATATAAAAAAAGAATTAGAACTTATAAATCTTAATATAAAAACTGTTCATATATTAACTAAACTATTCTTAAAAAAGTTCAAAGAAAAAGATGCGGGTCAAATATTAAATGTTGCATCTTCTGCTGCGTTTATGCCAGGACCACTTTTATCTAGTTATTATGCATCTAAATCATATGTTTATAATCTTACACTAGCGATTTATGAAGAATTAAGAAGAGAAAAAAGTAATATAAGAGTTAGTGTATTATGTCCTGGACCAGTAAATACAAACTTTAATAATGTCGCAGGTGTAAATTTTAGTATAAAAGGTATATCTAAAGAATATGTAGTTAAATATACTTTAAAACAACTTTTTAAAGGAAAACTTGTAATAATACCTGGAATAAAGATGAAGTTAGTTAGATTTTTTGTAAGATTTATACCTACAAAATTACTTTTAAAAATAACTTATAATATCCAAAAAAAGAAAGAAAAGTAATGGAAAAAAATGGGAGTAAAAAAAGTATAAATAAAGTTAAAACTAATTATAGGTGGTAACTATGAAAAAAGTTTTAACTTTTTTAATTTCTTTTATTGTTCTTTTTTTAATGTTTGACCCAATAAATTTAAAAAGTGAAGAACCAAATTTAACATTAGTAAAAAACAAATTAGAAGAAAGAAAATACAAACTAAAATTAGAAAATGTAAATATATTAGATTTAAATAAAATAGATTTAAATTTTTTGAGTTTTTCAAAAGATAATTATAATTACAATTTTAAAACTAACACTAATATTGAAGATATATTAAATGATTATGTTAAAACTGCAGATTATTTAAATGACCCTCTTTTTATTAAGAAAAATGGATTTTTGATAGATGATATAACAGTTTTAGACAGTTATCAAAATATAAAAAAGGAATTAGGAAAAATAAACTTTGAGGTTTTAAAATGAATGACATAAAAAAATTTAATATATTTGTTTTTTTATCAACCTTATCAAAACTAATGATAGAAGTATTTATACCAATATTTTTGTATAACAAAGGGTTTGGTATAAATGGAGTGTTAGTATTTCTATTGATAAAATTTCTTACAATATTTTTTATTACTATTCCTACATCTAAAATAGGCAAAAAAATAAAATTTAAAAATTTAATGATATTAAGTAACATTTTATTTTGTTTTTCCTGTGTTTTTTTAAATTATATAAATCTTAACTACTTTTATTTAACTTTACTAGCTATATTAAATGCTTTATATTTAACCTTTTATTGGATTAGTAGACATATATATGCTCTTAACATTATAACTAACAAAAAAACTACAGAAAGTGTTAGTTCTTTTACTATTTTCTCTTTAATAGCCGGTATACCAGCAACTTATATAGGAGCTTTAATAATTAATCATTTTGGTTTTTTAACATTATGTATAATTGTTCTATTAATCTCTTTAATTAGTGTTATTCCACTTTTAAAAATAAAAGAAAAAAGTGAACAAGAAACTTTAAGTATAAAAGAAATTAAAAAAACGTTTCCTAAACAAAACTACTTTTCATTATTATTTTATCAAATTTTTATAGTGTGTATTTCATTATTTCCTCTTTATATTTATTTGTTTGTAAAAAAAGATATAGAATACTTAGGGATAGTAAATATAGTATGTAGTATTTCAAGTATAATTTATATTTTCTTTTTAGCAAAACTTATGGATAAAAAGAAAAAAGATTTTTTAAGTATTTCCTGTGTTTTTTTAGCAATTACATGGATTTTAAAACTTAATATTACTTATGAAATAGCATTTTTAGTAATAACTTTTTTTGAGGGGATTTTTGCCTCTGGTTTAGAAACAATTATCTCTAGAAATATTTATAGTTATGGTAATACACAAAATTATTTATCATATATAACTTTTATTGAAATTATAAATACAATTTATAGAAGTATTTTTATTATATTTATTTTAATTTTTGGATTTGATTTAAAACTAATTTTATATTTTGGATTATTTAGTCTAATAATTTTATCAATAATAAAATTTAATGATGGAAAACTAGGATATTAATTCTTGTTAAGAATTGTTAATTATGGTATCATTAATATGATAATAAGGGGAAAAAGTTATGCAAGAAAATGTAGTTAATAACTATCTAAGTGCAAGTGATAAAGCAGTAGTATTTAAAGGTAATAAATATAGGATTACCATTCTTTCTGATGTGTTAATAAGGTTAGAATATAATGAAAATGGTAAATTTAATGACTATAAAACTTTAAATGTTATTAATAGAGTATTTAAGGCTCCTACATTTGAAGTTAAAGATGAAAGCGAAAAACTTATAATTGAAACTTATTCTTTTAAATTAGAATATAAAAAAGAAAAAGAATTTGTAGGAAGTAAATTTAATCCAGAAGAAAATTTAAAAGTCTTAATTAAGCAAACAAATAAAACATGGTATTATAATAACCCTGAGGTTAGAAGAACAAATGGACTTTTATTTAACTTAGAGGGAGATATTACTAAAGAAAAATCAATGAAAGGATTATACTCAACAGATGGCTTTGCAACCCTTGATGATGCTAATCCATATGTATTTACAAATAATGGAGTCTCTAAAGTAGATACAAATGGTATAGACCTATATTTATTCGCATATGGACATTTATTTGAAAAAGCATTAAATAGTTATTATTTACTTACAGGTTCTTCTTTAATGCTACCAAAATATGCTTTTGGCATATGGTGGAATAAATATGAAGATTATAATGTGAATAAAATAAAAGATATTAACACTAATTTTAAAATTAATAACATTCCGTATTCAGTTTTTATGCTAAACTCAAGTTGGCAAAATACAGAGGGAGGTTTTACTTTTAATAAAAATAATTTCCCAAATAAAGATGAAGTAATAAATTATTTAAAGGAAAACAACATTAAGCTAGCACTTGAAATTGACCCTTTTAACG
>USDC01000110.1 GCA_900553435.1 uncultured Mycoplasmatota bacterium | reverse complement strand
AACTTTTAAAGCGTTAGGGGGATATCCGGTTGGTTCTTTGGGTAAAGGACTGCTTATGTTAAGTGGAGGAATTGACTCTCCAGTTGCTGCCTTTTTAGCATCAAGAAGAGGCATTAAGCTAGAATATATTTATTTTGATAGTCCACCTCATACAAGCACTTTAGCTAGAAATAAAGTAGTGGATTTAGCTAAAAGATTAAAAAGTTATACAGGTAATACAGTTATTCATGTAGTTAATTTTACTAAAATTCAAGAAGAGATTTTAAAGAAATGTCCACATGATTATTTAGTGACTTTAATGAGAAGAATGATGTATAGAATAAGTGAAGAAGTAGCACTTAAAAATAAATGTTTAGCTTTATTTAATGGTGAAAGTATTGGTCAAGTAGCAAGTCAGACTTTAACTAGTATGTCAGTTATTAATAGTGTGGTTAAAATTCCAGTTATTAGGCCTCTTGCGACTTACGATAAGTTAGATATTATTAAAATATCTGAGGATATTGGAACATATGAAATTAGTATACGTCCTTATGAGGATTGTTGTACAGTTTTTGTACCTAAACATCCAGTGATTAATCCAAGTTTAAAAAAGGTTTTAGAAGCTGAAGAAAATTTAGATATAGATAGTTTAATAAAAGATGCTATTTCTAATATGTATGATATTAACATCGGTGAAGAAGAAAAAGATGAGCTTTTATGATTGTATAAAAATATGAAAAAAATTCATAATATTAATAGGTGATATTATGAATAGTAAAAACAACAGTAAGAATTTAAATATGTTTAAATCGTTTTTAGAAGAAGTAAAAAAAGACGAAGTCGAAGAGATTAATTTTGAAAAAACGGTAAGATTTAAAAAATAGATGTAAAATATTCCTAAAAAAAGTGTAAAAGATTTATATTTTACACTTTTTTTGATATAATTGTTATTGGGTGAAGAAAATGAAAATAATTAGTGTAAATGCAGGTAGTTCATCTCTAAAGTTTACTTTATTTGAGATGCCTCTAGAAAAACAAATTGTAAATGGAACTTTTGAAAGAATAGGAACTGAAGGTTGTTTTTATACAATTAAGTTAAATGGTGAAAAAATAAAAAAGGAAATAGGAAATTGTAATCATGCTGATTGTGTAAAGATACTACTTGATGAGCTTAAGAATTTAAAAGTAATTGAAAGTTATGATGAAATAAAAGGTGTAGGACACAGAATGGTTCATGGAGGAGATAAGTATTCTGATAGTGTTGTTATTACAGAAGATGTACTTAAAACAGTATCAGAACTAATACCACTCGCACCTCTTCATAATCCAGCAAACTTAACTGGAGTTAATGCGTTTTTAGAAGCTGTGCCAAATGCAACTGAGGTTGCTGTATTTGATACTGCGTTTCATCAAACAATGGCAACAGATGTGTATTTATATGCAGTTCCATATGATTGGTATACAGAATATGGGGTAAGAAAGTACGGATTTCATGGTACAAGTCATAAGTTTCTTATGAAAAGACTTCAAGAAATAACTGGAAAGGAAAATGGGAGATTTATTACTTGTCATTTAGGTAATGGAGGAAGTATAACTGCTATTAAGGATGGAAAGTGTATTAATACAAGTATGGGATTTACTCCAAATGCTGGGCTTGTAATGGGAAGTAGAAGTGGAGATATTGATGCTACTATTATTCCTTATGTAATGGAACAAACAGGAAAATCTGTAGAAGAAATTATGGAATCTTTAAATAAAGAAAGTGGGATTCTTGGTATTACTGGAAAAAGTGGAGATTCTAGAGATGTAGAAGTTGGAATTAATGAAGGTGATCCAAGATGTATTTTAGCTCAACAAATGTATATTAATATGATCGCACAATATATCGCAACTTATTATGTAGAACTTGGTGGATGTGATGCTTTATGTTTTGCTGGTGGAATAGGAGAAAATTCTATAAATAGTAGAAAGGAAATAATTGAAGCAATCAGTGCTCTTGGGGTTAAGTTAGATAGTGAAGCTAATAAAGTTAGAGGAGAAGAAAAACTAATAACTACAAAAGATTCAAGTTTCCCTTGTTATATAATTCCAACAGATGAAGAACTTATGATCGCAAGAGACACTTATGATTTAATAGAAAAATAGTATGTTAAAAGAATATAATAAAATTTATAAATTAATAAAAAAACATAAAAAGATTTATATTGCAAGACATGTTGGGCCTGATCCAGATGCAATCGCAAGTGAGACTGCACTTAAAAATGTAATATTAGAAACATTTCCTGATAAGGAAGTGTATGCTATTGGGGCATCAGTTGCAAAGTTTAAATACTTTGGTAAATTAGATAAAGTAGAAGAGTTTGATTATAAGGATGGACTTGCAATCATGTTAGATGTTCCAGATATTAAAAGAGTAGATGGACTTAGTGTTGAAAGATTTAATAATACTATAAAAATAGATCATCATCCAGTTGTTGATAAGTATGCAACAGTTGAGCTTATAAATGTTCATGCATCAAGTACATGTGAAATTCTTTTAGAATTAATTAATAATACTAAACTTAAATGTACAAAAAAAGCCGCAGAAAATATTTTTATGGGAATAGTAAGTGATTCTAATAGATTTTTATTTGATACTACTACTCCTAAAACCTTTTATATGGTTGCTAATTTAATAAATAATTATAATTTAAATATTTCAGAGTTGTATAATACTTTATATAAAAAACCTCTTAGTGAGATAAGACTTCTTGGATATATTGCAAGTAATATTAAAGTTTTAAAAGGTGGTTTTGCATACATTATTTTAGAAGAAAAGAAAATAAAAGAAATGGAAGCTGATGCATCAAGCGCTTCAAATATGATAAATGATTTTAATAATATTAATGAAATACTTGCATGGGCATTTATTACAGTAAGCGAAGATGAATCTTTATATAAAGCTAATATTAGAAGTAGAGGACCAGTCATTAATGAAATCGCAGCTAGATATAATGGTGGGGGTCATAAATACGCAAGTGGTGCTAAAATTAAAGATAAAAAAGATGTTGATTTAATGCTTAAAGATTTAGAACAAGCTTGTATAGATTATAAAATAGATTAACAAGAAAATTATTCTTGTTTTTTTGTAAAAATCAAAAAACCAATTGACAATTTAAAAAAATACTAGTAGACTTATATTAGCATGATAGCGAACCACTATCATGCGGAATCTCTCTTACGAATACAATGTGAGAGTGTATTCAACCAAAACCCCCTGAAGAGAGCATTTAAACGTGCTCTCATTTTTTATGCCCATTTTATAAGGGTTTGCGAGGTATCAATATTGCTAAAATAATTTTAGGTACAATTTAGGTACAAAAAACTTGATTCTATGAATAGTTCATTGAGAAAAAGTGCCGAAAGTGGCAAAAATTCTCAACGGATTTTTTTACAGTGATACGGACAAAATAGATTTTATCCGTATGGTTGTAATGATATTATACCGCAAACGGTAGGATATAATTGTTATAAGATCATGGTATAATACATTATGAGGAGATGT
>USDC01000109.1 GCA_900553435.1 uncultured Mycoplasmatota bacterium | reverse complement strand
CATATTGTTAACTACACATATTAAAGACATTAAATTTGATATTCCTGGCTTATTTTCTTCATCGTAATAAATCTTACCTTCACTATCTGTACATGCAGACATTATTTTCTTTCTTGTTATTTCAATATCATCTAACATAAAGATAGTTCCTTTATCATCTTTTGGAGCAGACTTACTCATTTTAATAGTTGGATCTTGTAAATTCATTATTTTAGCTCCAATTTTTGGTATTTGATATTCTGGCAATTTAAAAGTATCACCATAAATATTATTAAATCTTTCTCCAAAATCTCTTGTTTTTTCTATATGTTGTCTTTGGTCTGCACCAACTGGTACTATCTCAGCATCATATAGTAAAATATCTGCAGCCATTAAGGTCGGATATATAAATAATCCCATGTCTTTTTCACTTTTTCCCAATTGTTGTTTTTTAGATTTAAATTGAGTCATTCTAGATAATTCTCCAACACTACATTGGAATGACATTAAAAATCCTAGATTGCAATGTTCTAATACATCACTTTGCATAAATAATGCAGTATTATTAGTATCAATTCCACAAGCCATATACATCGCTGTTATATCTAATATATTATTTCTAATTTCTTTTGGATCTATATAAGTTGTTAATCCGTGAATATCTGCAATAAATATTAAAGAATTATATTTATCTTGTTTTTCAACAAATCCTTTAATTCCTCCAATATAGTTTGCTAAAGTTATACTTCCTGTAGGTCTTACACCAGTAATCATTGTTTTCATTTTATTTTCCTTCTTTCTTAATTATTCTATATTTTAAATCAATGATTAATATAACTTGCACCATCGTTTCACATATTTTCCCATACAACCATCTCCTTTTTATAAATAAAAAAGATTCCAGCCCTAAAAATAGGACAAGAATCTTGTGCCACCTAATAATAGTTCATTTCATATACCATCATATATGTTCACTTGATAACGGGTAGAAACTCCCGATTTTTCATACTTTAAATAATTTCTGAAAAACTCTCTTTGGGCCATTCAATATTCATCCATTACAACTTTCCATCAACCAGTTGCTTTCTATAAACTTCATAAATATCTACTTCTCCAAATCACTGATTTAAAATATGCTTAAATTATAGCACTAAATAGGCTTTTTGTCAAAAATAACACTTTAAAGTCTCTTATATTAATATATTAAATTTAAGTAAAAATGGTTCTAAAGCCAATTTTGGGCTATTTTTCGGCAAAAAGAAAAACTCGCGTTTTCCCTTATATTACTTGGGTTTGCGAGTTATTTGCCACAGCAATTTTTATACTTTTTTCCACTCCCACATGGCTTTTTATAGTAGGTATTTTAGTAGCTTTTGAGAGCATTTTGTGGCTCTTTTCGGCTATTGAATGCACTTGAGAGCTTCCAACAGCACTTGAGAAACCTAGCAGAAGGTATCTAAAAAGGTATCTAGAATACTTTTTTAATACTTTTTCGTAATTTTTTAGCAAGTTCTTAAAATCTGATATTTTTTATAAAAGCGATTTTATTTTTTCCTTATCTATCGCCATTAAAAACAATCCTAATTTAGGTCCTTGATCTTTACCTAATAGCATATTATATAAAATTTGAAAATATCTTTTTTGTGTTTGTTTTAATTCTTTATCGACTAATACACCATCTTTGACTACACTATATAATGCTGTTTGTAATTCATCTGTTGTTTTAAATTCTTCATTTAATAAAGCAATAGTTTTACTTAACCACTCTTTTTCTAAATCACTAAGTGTTTCGTAAAATTCATTGTTTCTTTCATTAAGTAGATTTACTTGATAATCAGCACCATATTCTTTTACCCAGTTTTTAGCTAATTCTAATCTCTCATCAAACTCTTTTGTATTAACATCTATGCTTTCTTTACTTAATAATTCTTTTAATAATTCAATATCAAAATTTACTATAGGAAGAAATGTTGCTAAATAACTAAAATTAGGATATTTTAAATAATCTTCTTTTACATTAGTTAAATCTAAAATACTTCTATTTTTATCATCAATATTTCCATTAAAATATAATTTTATCCATCTATCAAATTCACTATAGTATCTTATAACATCATTATCTAACGCTATATCAAATGCATGCATATTATCAAATCTTGCATAAAACCACCAAATAATATTTTTATCATATACTTTTAATAAATCTGTTATAGTTAAGACATTACCTGTTGAAGAAGACATTTTAGCTCCTCCACCCTTAATTCCAATAAAATTATATGGAATATATACGGGTGGTTCATAGTTATATATTTCCCTAGCCACCCTTTCAGATACTGCCTTACTTCCGTTAGATGCAGAGTGATCAATTCCACCAGTTTCAAAAGTAACATTTTCTACCATCCATCTCATTGGCCAATCGACTTTCCATTGTAATTTAATATTATCAGCATTATTAATATTTAGTGCATCATTATGTCCACATGAACATGAATAAGTTACTTCTCCTGTTTCTAAATTATAATTAGATATTTTAGTTGTATCTTTTTTGCATTTTGAACAATATATACTTATTGGATAATAGTTTTCTCTTTCTTCTTCTGTTGAATCTTGAGTTCTAAAATCATCAATAATACTAAAGATTTTATCTCTGTTATCCATCGCAACTTTTATATATTTATTGTATCTTCCTGATCTATATTCTTTTGCTTGATAAATACATTCAACTTCTACATCCATAGCTTTTAATTCATTTAAAAATCTATTTTCCATAAAAAAAGCATATGATTCATTTTCAGTAAATGGACTTGGTATATCAACATAAGGCATACCTATATATTTTTCATAACTTGGATCAATATTACCTGGTACTTTTCTAAATCTATCAAATTCATCAAAAGATAAAATATATCTAACTTTTTTACCTAATTTTCTTAACTCTTTTGCTACTAAATAAGGTGTAGCAATTTCTCTAAAATTTCCTATATGTACAAAACCACTAGGACTAACTCCACTTGCAACAGTGTATACTTCTTCATTTGGTCTTTCTTCAATAATTCTCATAGCAACTTCTTTTGCCCAATTCATTTTCCTCATTCCTTTCATTAAAAAAGTGACTCAAAACATATTGATTGTTTCAAGCCACTTTATCTTACTAATTTAAATACAATTATCTAAACCTACATTGAAGATACGCTAAAACAACCAATATATACTATTGATTTCTTGTTCTTCTTTATAGATTTTTTTATTTGGTTGTTTAACGTAAAAATCTCTCCCTTTCATAGTAATTAGATTATAACATTATTTTTATTAAATTGCAAATGTTTGAAAAAAAACTAAATATTAAAAAGTATTATTTTATGTTCTATACCACTTTGACAATAGACATATTTTTATATTCTTTTTAAGCAAAAATGCTTATAATTCCTTATAAATAAAGGAAATATTGCATTTTAAGTCCTTACTAAAAAATTGCGAATTTACCACTAAAAAGGGTATCTAAAGCATATTCCGAAGTATTCGGAGCATGAAAAAAGCCCGTAATTACTGGGCTTTTACTACTTTCCACAACATTGT
>USDC01000108.1 GCA_900553435.1 uncultured Mycoplasmatota bacterium | reverse complement strand
TCCAATAATAAAATGAGAAGAAACTTCCTTTGATTCATCATACAAAGTTTTTATTGCTTTATAATAATCTTTTGTTATATGACAAACAATTATATCAGGAATATTTCCTTTTCTTCCTTTATAACAATTCTTAGAAAAATAATTATAATCTTTTTCTTTTTTATTTTCAAACTCACTTCTTACACTTTCTAAATATTCTAGAATAGAAAGTTCTTCTTTTATTTCCATTGTAGTTCTTGCAATTTTAATAACTTCTTCTTCATTATATTTTAAAATATTAAAGTAATAATATAAAAACAAAAATAAGTATCTTTTATGTTCTGTTTTTACTAAAGCATTTAATAATGTTAAAATATTCTTACTACTTAATCCATCTGTATCATAAAAAGCATAAAACAATAAAGACGCATC
The DNA here is from genome assembly GCA_900553435.1 of uncultured Mycoplasmatota bacterium. GTDB lineage: Bacteria > Bacillota_I > Bacilli_A > RF39 > UBA660 > UMGS1611. The sequence goes on along the minus strand of USDC01000108.1, from coordinate 3,162 downwards.
GTTAAACTCAACAATCTTTTCTATTATTTTGTCATAATTTTCAAGCTTTATTGAATAAAGAAAATAATGTATATATTCTTTATCATTTAATGAAAGAATTTCACTTAAAAGCCTTTGTATATTAGCTCCTTTAACATACTTTGCAAACAAAAATATTTCTCTTGGGTTTGCTTTATTTACAACTTCATCTTCAAACTTTTTAGTTTGAGCAACGTCTCCATTAAAATCTAATATTCTATCAACCATAATATACCTCATATATAAAAATAATCCCATGTAAGGGAATAATAATTAAAATGGTCGGGAAGACAGGATAAAGGCCTATCTTTCGACATAAATTTAATCCCTTACTTTTAAAAAAATTTCTTATATTTATTATTATATCTTATTATTTTCTAAAATTTAAGTAAAAAATAAGAAAGAACTGAAAAAAACATCATTTAAAGTAAATAATAATAAAAATTGTACAATATTTAGTGATTAACATTTGAAAGATATAAACAAATAATATAATTAGTACACTACCTATAAAGTAGTGCATAATAAAAGCACTCTATTTTTGAGTGCTAATTTTATCAAATAATTTTTGTAATCCATCATCGTAAATTTCTACTGGTTCCCATTTACCACCCTCTAAACTACCATCTAAAGGTCTAGGGTTTGTAGCAGAATAACAATAATCTTCATCACTATCATCTACTATTTGAACCCAACCTTGCTCATCATATCCTACACAATTATAAATTCTATTGTTTGTTAAAGAAACAGCACCAAAAGATTTGCCAACATATTTTAATTTGCCAAATAATTTCATGTCTTTATAATAATTGTTTTCTGTCTGATAAACTTTTATTGCTTTCATGTTTTATTTCCTTTCTTTTGGTTTATTCTTTAATTTTGCTTCTAATTGTAGTCTATTAGTTTCATACCAATGTATTTCATAATCATGGTATTTTCCTTCGACTACTCCAACTTTCTTATTTAATTCTGTGGCATTGACATTATATTTTTCAGCTAATTTATAGCTGTCTCTAATATTTGTTGAACTATCTTTACCAGCTATTATGTGAACATTAGTAATTGTTGTATTTGAAGGGACAATTCCTTGTATTCCCATTATATCATAATCAATTTTGCTTTGTAAAATTGTATCATCACTTTTGACTACCTTTGGTAATTTTTTCTTTTCTTCCTTTATTTTCCAACTTTGATAAGATTTAGTAGTCCTTTCTTTTGCTTTAGAACTTAATGATGTACTACCTATCCACTCATTTGCTGTTATCCTAGTTCTACCAGTCTTGTCTAAAAAGCCTAGATATTCTTTTCTTGTGTCGCTTAAACTATTTTGTTTTCTCTTAATGTAGCTTTCTTCCGCTCCAGTCTGTTTAAGCATTGCTATTTCTCTTTTTTTTAATAATCTAGAAACAAACAAATATCTTGAATTATTACAATTCAAATATCCTGACATCTTTTACATAAATTGAAGAACTTCACAGCTTAACTTTATAGCAAAAATTTTAAGAGTACCAAAACAGATTTCCACTCTATGATATTAATGAGGCAGTCTTTGTATAGCAAAAATTTTAAGAGTACCAAAACCTCAAATAAATTATAACACAATTATAAAAATTTTTAAAACTTAATTTATTTGAGTTTTTTAAAATCTATTTATAGCAATTTTTTTAATTCAATAATTTTTTTATTTAATATTCCATTTATATAATCAATAAACAATTTATTTAGTTCTTCTTTATTTACATGAAATGGCAATGACATTATAATTTCATTATTTATGTTTATTTCATCAACTAAATCAATTAATTTAGTATTTACAAAACAATAATTTTCTAAAGTTAAAGCTTTATGTTTAAAATTAGTATAAATTAATATTTTTAAATTTTCTTGTTTTAATTCATTTATTTTTAATATCAACTTTTCTGTTATATATCCTGTGTAAGTTACTATAACATTTTTATCAGTATTTTTAGATATAATTTCTATCATTTTTAATTGATATAATAAAATGTCTTCATATTCCATATCTAAATAATTAGCTTCATAATCGTTTATTAATATTTTAGGCTTCATAAATTTAATAATATCCTTTATTTCAATATTATCAAAGTCAAATATCAATTTATAATTATCTTCTATAATATCTATATCATTATTTTGGTTTAATTCAGTTATAAAATTATCAATGTCCTCTATTTTATTAATAAAACTCATATCTTCCAAAATAATTTCTAAATATTTTAATAATAAAGACTTTGTGCCTAATTTTAAATCTACATCAATATTAAAATATGGATTTAAAGTAAAGTAAATTGAATTAATACCATTTAAATTCTGATCGTTTAATTTTATACTACTACTGTTTAAATTTTCATAATATTCGCTATCATTATTCCTAGTTATTATTTGTTCTATTAATCTAAAAAAATTATTTATTTTCAAAAAATCATCGCCATAGAAAATTTTATATTTGTCTATAGCAATACTTATTTTTTCAAATTTATTATTTAAAATTAACTTATCTATTATTACACCTCTTTTCTAAAAAATCAAAAATGCATCCGGTGTTATTTTTTCTTCTAATTTACTTTTACTTCCAACTAAAACTTCCATTCTAGCATATTGTTTTTCAGCATTGTTCTTACAGAACCTTCAGACGGTAAACTATTCTTTAATACTGAAATGTGTTTTATAGCAGAGTCTCTGTTACTAAAAATTTTTGAATAAACTGAAAATTGTATTTGCATATAACCATTTCTAATCAAATATTTTCTAAAACGATTATAAATTCTTTTTTCTTTTTCTTCAATCATAGGCAAGTCATAAAACAATAGCAATCTCATAAATTGATCATTCATATATTATTGAATCCGGAAAAACAAGTTCATTAATATCACCAGTTTCAATTACTTTTAATATGCTATTTATCATTATATTCATTGAATTAGTGATAGTTTGTTTTTTCCCAGCTATCATTACTTTTTTAGTTGTTATTTTAATTAACTCAAGCCTATTTTCTCTTAAAAAAGAAGTTTTATCTTTTAATTCATCATATACATATGAATCTATAATCGGTCTATATACTTCTATAATATCATCCGCTAAATTAAATTGATTTGTATTACTATTATGAAATAATCCTAAATG
>USDC01000107.1 GCA_900553435.1 uncultured Mycoplasmatota bacterium | reverse complement strand
CTGTGGTATTGGTTTATTGTGGCTGATGCCTTATATGCAGCAGACCATGGTAAGTTTTTATCTGGATGTTCAGGACGTAAAAGGAGCTGCACATAGCTGATGTAAATCAGCTATGTGCAACTCCTCTTTTCAGGTTCTTTTATAGTTCTATATCTCTTAGTCCTCGATAAATTTGTCATGTACTGCTTTTGTTGCAGTATCTACATCTGCCTCATCGATTAATACGGTGATTCTGATCTCTGAAGTAGCAATCATGCGGATATTGACTCCGACATTATAAAGTGCCTCAAACATCATTCCTGCAACTCCTGCATTAGACTGCATTCCTGCACCGACCACGGATACTTTGGCAACCGTTGTGTCTGTCTCTAATTTTTCAAAAGTCAGTCTGGTTCTGTTTGCCTCTAAGATTTTTTCTACTTCTGCTACATCATCTCTTGCAACGGTAAAGGAAATATCCTTTGTACCATCACGTCCGATGGACTGTAAAATTACGTCTACATTGATGTTTTTCTTTCCTAATAAATCAAATACTTTAAATGCAATTCCCGGCTCATCCTTTAATCCGATTAATGCAACTCTGGCTGCATTTTTATCTACAGCTACTCCGCTAACAAGCATACTTTCCACGTCTACGTCCTCCTTCACCACTGTTCCTTCTGCTCTGTTGAGACTGGAACGAACAACTAACTGTACTCCATATTTTTTTGCCATCTTCAATAGTTGTAACTCCTGCGCTAATCGTTCCAGAAAGATACATTCTATTTAATACTATATGTCCCCCAGAAGCAGAATAAAGTGCTCGTCTAGTATTTACATTTCTAGGAAAAGTTCTTTCATTTTCGCCGTGATAGTGATAAGTTGGTAAATAAACATTTCGATTACTTGTAGTAAAATTATTATACCTATCCACAGCATTTCTACAAGCAGTTCCACACTTTAAAGTACTACTAGATAATCCAACACCAGTTCTAACAAGCGCAGAATCGGCTCTTGCGATTACGTTTGTACTATAGTTAGTCTCATCAATACTCATCCCTTTACTTTCAAAGAAAGATTCAACACTTGATGATACTACATCCCTATAAATTGCAATATCCTTGTAAAAAACTTTACTACTATTTTTTACAGCCGCAGACGGAGCAGTTAGTCTTATTCTTAAATGAAATTGAAGCTTTGTATTTCGTTCATATGTACAAAGAGTATTATTAGTATTATTTTTCTCATCAGCTACTCCTCCACAGTTGTCATGTACACAGCTTGGATTAGTTGGTCTATCACATTCAATATTGTTTGCTTCTGCTATAATGGATTTTATTTCATCTATATTTATATCAGCATAAAATCCTATATTTCTATACAAATTATTCCAACCATCACTTGTGTTTTTTCCATGAATAAATTGTCTAAAACTTGTATCACTCCATGAAGCTTGATATTCACAATCAGCATTATCATATTTAGCAAACTTTCCACTTTTTTGAAAGTGTGCACAAGTAAACTTCTTTATTTTTACAGTAGTTGCTGGAATTGTTTTTACAACTTTTCCATTACTTATTACTTGAATTGCATATGAGTTTGAAAAACCATCATATGAATCTGCATTAAATAAAAGCCCCCACCCATATATACGTATAGTACTATTATTTACTTTAGTAACATCTGTAATCGAATATCTAAAGTCTTCATCATTTGTATTTTTAGAGTACCTACAATAATATCCTCCATTACTTTTTCTTGTACAATTACTATTAACTCCAAATACTTCAGAAGGAAATATAAAAAATACTAATATTAAAAATGTTACAAATAAAATTTTCTTCATTATACCACCATTTTCTTTTTCTTCTTTTTATAAACTACTATCATAACAATTCCTAAAGCTAAAAGCACGAAAACTATACTAGATAATATTATAGTAAATTTATTTGCTTTTTCTTTTTCTGTTTTTTCTTCTTTTTCCTTTCCGCTAATTTGTTTCTTAGTTTCTTCTTTTGCTTTTTTTACTTCATCTTCTGGTAATTTATTTGTATCATATATTTTTGATTCTTCATTTAAAACAAATTCTTCCTCAATTTCTTTTGGAGTTGTTTGTTTTTGATTGTTACTTTTATTTAAAGCGGTTTTATAAGCAACAAGTTTATCATAGATATCACTTATTTTAATATCTTCTGTAAGTATTCTTTGACAATATTTATAATCTTTTATATCGCTACATATATCCATATCCGCATATTCGTTATACTGTGGTAGTTTTATACTTATTATTCTGGCCGGAGTTTCACAAGTATAATTATAGTCATATATTGGAATTTGCACAGTATACGACTCGAGTATTGCATCAGCATACATTACACCAGTTCTATTATCAGCACCATTTATATCTACCGCAGCAATATTTTTTGTCATATTACTAAGGGTTATCTTAAATGCAGGCAAACCTTCTTTATACATAAATTTATAACTAGCTTTTACTTTTGCCGCATCATTTTTCGCCTTACTACATACATCAGCATTGGCATTAGCATTTATAAATGTAGGAAAAGTAAGGAGCATTAACATAAAAAACATCATCTTCAAACTTTTTATATTCATATCTACACCAACTATTCTTTATTCTTATTTTATTTTATCATACTTTTAAAGTAAAAAAAAGAATAGATTTTTTAACTTCTATTCCTTTGAAAGTCTTCTGCGTAATCTCCAGAAATAATATTATTTAGAAAATCACTTTTGCATTCTCTTTTTCCACTTACTATTATACAATCTAAACTATAATCTAAATATCCGCCTTCTTTTTCCTTGCCTAAATTATATTTTCTTATATTTCTCATATTATTAGATGTCAATATAACTGCATATTCAGGTGTACTAGCATATGTTTTATTTGCATTTTTTTCAATTGTTTGTTCATTAATTACATATCTCCAGTTGTACGGTCTTTTGCTTCCTCTATGGTCTGGAAAAACATCATTTAATGATATAGTTCTGTAATAATAATTCATATATTCTTCTGGATAATCACCTGGATCCCCACCTGGTTCAGGATCTGGAATTGTAGTGTTATTTTTTACAACATAATCACATGTGTATGTAAAATCAGATAATTCATCATTTCCTTTTTTATTTTTATCTCCAGTTATGAAAGTTATTATATCTTGTTTTTTACCTACTGGTGTACTTGATAATATCGGATATATATTATGATCATCAATATAATATCCATCTTTCATATTTTCTCCTAAATTTTTTCCAATTTGAACTTTATTTGTCTGATAATCAAAATAATAATTTTGTGTGTTTTCCATTTCATATTTCAAACTTAAATTAGCAATATATCCATTAATACTATTATCATAAGAAGGCTCTAAATCAACATTTTTAGGATTTTTATTATTAGTCATTTTAGTATCTAAAGATTCGTCAGGCTCATACTCCAAGTCATAAACTAAATTACTTTCTTTTAAAACTTTTTCTAATGCAGTTTTACTTGTAGATGCACATGTCATTTCAATATTTGCGCTCATACTTCCTTTTTCAATTCTAAAATATCTTCCTCCATAAAGATATTTATC
>USDC01000106.1 GCA_900553435.1 uncultured Mycoplasmatota bacterium | reverse complement strand
CTTTAAAAGATAAAGCCTGAGATATTCCGTTTTGTCCAGTAGTTGCATCTATCACTAGAAGAGCTTCAGATGGTTCTCCTGGGATTATTTTGTCAATTGTTCTGTTTATTTTTTCTAGTTCTTTCATTAAGTTTACTTTATTTTGTAGTCTGCCTGCAGTATCTATTAAAACTACATCTACGTTTTCTTTCTTAGCTTTAATTAACCCATCATAAACTACACTAGCTGGGTCTTTACTATCACTACCAAAAAACAAACTATCTGTTTTAACAGCCCATTCTTTTAACTGATTAACTGCTCCTGCTCTAAAAGTATCGGCTGCGATTAACATTACTTTTTTACCTTCATTTTTAAGTTTACTTGCAATTTTAGCAATAGATGTTGTTTTACCTACTCCATTTACTCCTACAAATAAAAATACACTTATTCCATCTTCATTAAATTTTAGTTTACTACTAAGTACTCCCTCATTTACATATATTAAAAATAATTCATCAACTATAACTTCTTTTAAATAATCAAAATCAGTAATTTTTTCTTTTTTAACACGCTCTTTAAGTCTATCTATAAAATCCATAACAGTATTAACACCAATATCTGCCATTATAAGAATGTCTTCTAATTCTTCAAAAAACTCTTCATTTATTTTTGTATGAGTAAATCCAAGTATATTTATTTTCTCTACAAAATCATCTCTAGTTTTTTCTAAACCCTTTTCGTATTTTTCTGTTTCTTTTTTCTCTTTAGTTTCTACTTCTATATTTTTTTCTTCTGACTTTTGTTTCTTAAACTTCTCTTTAATATTTTTAAAAAATCCCATAACAGCCTCCGTTTCTATTATACATTAAATAAGGAAAAAAAAGAAAGGAAATTAAGTATATTTACATTCCCTTATTCTTTTTCACTTTTCTTTTTTATTTCATCTAAAAGCATAATTGCTTCCATTGGAGTTACCTCAAGCGGATTTATCTCTTTTATAAACTCTCTTAATTCATCTTTTTCTTTAAAATCAAAATCCATCTCTATTTGAGTCGCAGTAGGTTCTTGTTTATCTTTCTTTTCATATTCTTTTAGTATTTTTTTAGCCGTGTCAATTACTTCTTCAGGTAATGATGCAAGTTTTGCAACTCCAATACCATAACTCTTATCAACCGCACCATCTTTTACTTTATGTAAAAATGTAATATTATCATTTTCTTCCTTAGCTGATACATGAACATTTTTTACTCCTTCGGTATCATTTGCGATTAATGTCAGTTCGTGATAATGAGTTGAAAAAAGTGTTTTACATCTAATATGTTTATTAATATAAATGATTATAGCCTCAGCAAGAGCCATACCATCATATGTACTTGTACCACGCCCTAATTCATCAAATAATATTAAACTGTTTTTTGTTGCGTTAGTAAGTGCTCGTGCACTTTCTTTCATTTCAACCATAAATGTACTTTCTCCACCAACTAAATCATCACTTGCTCCTATTCTTGTAAATATTTTATCAAAAATAGGAAGTGTTGCCTCGCTTGCTGGTACAAATGAACCAATTTGATTTAATATAATTATAATCGCAAGTTGTCTCATATAAGTTGACTTACCACTCATATTAGGTCCAGTAATAAGAAGTATATTTGTATCTTTATCCATTATAATATCATTTTTTACATATTCATTTTTTATTACTTTTTCAACAACAGGATGTCTACCATCAATTATCTTTATTTCATTTTCTTCAGTTAGTGTTGGTCTTACAAAATTATTTTCTTCAGCAACTGTACTTAGACTTTGCATAACATCATAATAAGCAATTAAAGCAGAAACACTTTGTAATTTTGGAATATATTTTTTTATTTCTTCTTTTAAATATAAAAATATATTATATTCTAATGCATTAATTTTATCTTCCGCATTTAATATTAAATTCTCTTTTTCTTTTAAAAGTGGCGTAATAAACCTCTCTGAATTAGAAATAGTTTGCTTTCTTTCATAACCAAATTCTGGAGGTATCATTTTAACTTGACCTTTACTAATTTCAATATAATAACCAAATACTTTATTATATCCTATTTTTAAATTCTTAATACCAGTTCTTTCTCTTTCTTCCATTTCAAATTTAAGAAGGAAATCTTTTCCACTTCTTTTAATTTCTCTTAAATTATCTAGCTCTTCATTAAAGCCTTCTTTAATAATATTTCCCTCTTTTAATGTGATTGGTGCATCCTCTACAATTGTTTGATCAAGTAAGCTATATAAATCTTCAAAAGTCTCTAATTTTTCTAGATTAAGCGAATCTAAAATATTATTTATTTCTGGTAAAAGACCTATACTAATTTTAAGTTGTAATAAGTCTCTTGCATTAACATTACCACAAACAAGTTTACCAGTTAATCGTTCTAAATCATATATCCCATATAAAAATTCTTTTAATTCACTTTTAAGTAAAAACTCACTATTTAAAAGTTCAATTAAATCATGTCTTTTTTCTATTTCTTCTTTAACAATAGTTGGAGATATAACATAACTTTTTAAAAGTCTTCCTCCCATAGCTGTCTTAGTTTTATCTAAAAACCATAATAAACTATACATCCTATCATTATTTCTAAGAGTACTAACTAGCTCTAAATTTCTTATACATTCTTTGTCTAATTCTAAAGATAGTTTATTATTAATATAAACAGCTTCTCTAATATGCTCTAGGCTTTTCTTTTGAGAATTTTCTAAATATTTAATTAAAATCTTAGTGTTATTAATAAGTTTTATATCATCAATATTCTTAAATAAATTTCTTTTTAATTCTATATCACTTTCATCTTCAAAACTAATAAATACATTATAATTATTTTTTAAAACATTTATTATACTTTTATCAAAATCACTATTAACTACTAATTCTTTAATATTTAAATTAACAAGATAACTTATTAACTTATCTTTATCATGACTAATATATGTAGTACATAATATTCCACTTAATAAATCAGCATAACTTAAAGCATATGCGTGTTTATAATCACTTACACTAGCAATATAGTTAAAATCTTTCTCGTTCATCGCCTCAGTACTAGTAAGAGTACCTTTACTAACTATTTGAACTACCTCACGTTTAACAAGTCCCCTTGCAGTACTAGGATCTTCTACCTGCTCGCAGATTGCCACTTTATATCCCTTATCAATTAATTTCTCTAAATAACCTTCCCTAGCATGATAAGGTATTCCACACATAGGAACTCTTTCTTTAAGCCCCGCATTCTTACCAGTTAAAGTAAGTTCTAATTCATGTGAAACAGTAAGAGCATCTTCAAAAAACATTTCATAAAAATCCCCTAAACGATAAAATAAAATAACATCTTTATATTTTTCCTTAGTTTTTACATATTCCCTCATCATAGGGCTTAACTTATCTACATCAACATCACTAATATGCATATGCCCCTCCCAAATAATTGTAACACAAACAAAATAAAATATTAAGCAATTTGTTAATAAAAAAGAAAAAGATAAAAACATTTACCCTTTTCTTTAAATTATTTTTATTTACAGTGATAATTGATATGGATTAGACATTGTTCCATTTCCAGAAATAATTTTTGCTTCTTCCTTT
>USDC01000105.1 GCA_900553435.1 uncultured Mycoplasmatota bacterium | reverse complement strand
TATGTAGAGTATGTATTATTAGTTAGGAAAGCAAAAGATTTAAATTTAATTTATAAGCCAATTACGTTAAATGACCTTGATAATATAACTCTTTCTAAATTAGAAGAGGAAGTTAAAGAACTTTCAAATTTAGTAAGTAGAATAAATAATATAAGAAGAGTACATAAACCAGAAAATTTTTAAAACTATTAATTTTAAATAAAAAAAAACATAAGTTTAAAAAGGAGGAACTTATGTTTTTAAATGCTCAAAATAAGAGAATAAAATACATTTTATTATTTGTTATACTAATTTTTATAATTATTATTGCTAGAGTTTTTTACATTCAAGTAATAGAATATGATAAACTTAATGATTTAGCTAATAATTTATGGAGTAGAGAGTTACCAGTAGAAGCTGATAGAGGAAAAATTCTTGATAGAAATGGAAAAGTAATCGCAAGTAACCTTACTACAGCGTCTTTAGTAGTAGTTCCAAATCAAATAAAAGATAAAAAAGACGCGGCAAAAAAAATAAGTAAAATTCTTGATGCTGATTATGAAGAAATATTAAGACATTTTAGTAAAAAAACATCTATAGAAAGAGTACATCCAGAAGGAAGAAGACTCAGTTATGAAGTCGCAGATAAAATTGATGCTCTTAATATTGATGGAGTCTACTTGGTAAAAGAAAGTAAAAGAAACTATGAGTATGATGAAGTACTCAGTCATGTTCTTGGATATGTTGGAATAGATAATCAAGGACTTAGTGGAGTAGAACTTTTATATGATGAGTATCTAACTGGAGAAAACGGAAGTATAAAATATTTTTCTGATGGAAAAGGACATAAATTAAAACTAAATGAAGTATATGAAGCTCCACAAAGTGGAATGAATATAAGTTTAACAATTGATTTAGATCTGCAGCTTGCTCTTGAAAGAGAACTTAATAATGCAGTTACAAAATATAATCCAGAACAAGCTCTAGGCATTGTAATGAACCCAAAAACAGGAGAAATACTTGCGATGAGTAATAGGCCGACTTTTAATCCTAATTATTATCAAAACTATACTACTGAAGAAATAAATAGAAATTTGTCAATATGGAGTAATTATGAGCCAGGCTCAACTTTTAAAATCGTAACACTCGCAGCTTCAATTGAAGAAGAAACAGTAAATATTTTTGAGGATAGATATTTTGATAGTGGTTCTATTAGTGTCTCAGGAAGAAGACTTCATTGTTGGAAACATGAAGGACATGGAAATCAAACATTTCTTCAAGTAGTAGAAAACTCTTGTAACCCAGGATTTGTAGTTTTAGGTCAAAAGCTAGGTAAAAACAAATTATTTAAATATATTAATAAATTTGGTTTTGGTAAAAAAACTGGTATTGATTTAAATGGAGAAAGCACAGGAATATTATTTGATTTAAAAAATGTAGGTCCACTTGAACTTGCAACTAGCGCTTTTGGTCAAGGGGTAAGTGTAACTCCTATACAACTTTCTGTCTTATAAATGATACCTATAAATTTACTAGGGGAATAAGCAGTATTTATACTAAAAAATATGAGATAGAATATGAATATAAGTGTTTGATAAATATATAAGTATAATGCACAGAATTGTGCTTTTTTCATGGTATAATAAGTAATTAAGTGGTGGTGAGTGTATGACATATTTTTCGGATTATAGGTTTAAAGAGAACATTAGAAAATATAATATAGAAGATAAAGATGAAATTATTTTTGATTTGCAAAATATTGACCATTCATTTACTGGAAGAGTTGATGCCAATATAGCTAATACTTTTATTTTAGAAGCATCTCAAATGCTTGTAAATTCAATAGCTATTTTTGAAATGGGATATTTTGATGCGGCATATTACTGTCTAAGAGAATCTATAGAAATAGCCACTTTAATGGCATATTTTGTCGATTTAGATGAAACAAGAAAAGAACAAGAATATTTAAAATGGAAAGTTCCAACTAACAGATTTAGTATGCAAAAAGAAATGATTAGAATATTAAATGAAAAAGGCGAAGTCATAAAAGATATGAAATTTAATATGAATAATTTTTTTGAGAGAATGAATAATATTTCAAATGAACTAAATAAATATGTACATAAACAAGGCTTAAACAATTTATATGTATCTAAAAATCATCCGCTTTCTTTAGGAAATAATCCAGAATTTAAGGATAAAAAAACAATTGAGATTTTCAAATATTATTTAAAACAATGTATTGGAATAGTTGCTATTATGCGTTTGTCAATAGATCCATTTCCTATTTTATTAACAGATAAAGAAATTTATAATAGAACAAACGATATCATTATGGAACCGTATTCTCAAGATTTTATAAATAAATATTTAATGGTTGATGACATAGAAGCATATAAAACAACAAATTTTTATAAAGAACATTATAATGACATTATGAGAATGCCATTAAAGAGTAATTGTGTTACGGATATTATTAAGTCACATTATATTGATTTGAATGAAAGAGAGCAAATTTTAAGTGAAATAGAAATTCTTTCTTTTCCATTTAATATAGTAGCACTTTTAGCAATAAAAATAAAAGATAGTGTCAAAATTCATACTTATGGTGGTTTTTATACTTTTTTTACATCAAATCCTTCAAATAGAAGTAAGTTAGAATTTAGCAGTCGCGATTTTATGGAATTTAAGAATAATGATTTTAATAAAAAATATTATGAGGTTTTTATTAGTACAGTAAAAGTTAAAGATGAATTATTTTATATAGAACATAATAATAAGTTTTGTGATGATGATATAAATTATGTAAAGGAATTAGTTAATGAGTTAAATAAAATTTACAACAATTAAAAAAAACTTTTTCGTTAACACTTAAATGTGATATAATTTAAGTGTGAAAGGAAATGGTAATATGGAATATGAAAATAAAATTTTAAATTTATTTAAAAATGGATATCTAACTACTAAAGATGTTAATGATAATAATATCCCTAGATTTTATTTGACTAAACTTATTAAAGAAAACAAAATAGAAAGAGTAAGTCGAGGAGTATATATTAAGAAAAATGAATTAATTGATGAATTTGTAATTTTACAAAGTAAAAGTAAATATGCTATTTATTCTAATATGACAGCACTTTATTTACATGGCTTTTCTAATAGAATTCCTATTAAATATGACATTACAGTTAAAAGCGGATATAAAGGATCACTTCAGACTAAAGATAATGTAAATTTATTTTATACGAAAAAAGAATTATTAAATTTAGGTGTAATAGATTACAAACTAGATTCTGGTAATATTATTAGAGTTTATGATTTAGATAAAACTATTTGTGATATTATTAAAAATAAAAAGAAATTAGATTCAGAATTATTTAATAAAGCTATTAGAGAATATTTTTATAGTAAAAAGAAAAATACTTTAAAATTATATGAATATGCTAAAAAGATGAATATTTATAATAAAGTAAGAGATACGTTTGAGGTTCTTAAATGATTAAAAACAAAGATAGTTTAAAAGCAAAAGCATCTAATTTAGCAAAACAAACAAGTATTCCTAATAAATATATAATTCAAAATTTTAAAAATCATCATGTTTCTATTAGGTTATGATATA
>USDC01000104.1 GCA_900553435.1 uncultured Mycoplasmatota bacterium | reverse complement strand
GTTAAAAACTATAAAAGATTTGTTAAAAAGAAAACATATAGTAGTTGCTTGTGGTGGTGGAGGTATACCAATCATAAAAAATGGCACAGAATATGAAAGCGTCGAAGCTGTAATAGATAAAGATAAAACAAGTGCAAAACTAGCTATAGATTTAAAAGCTGATATGTTATTAATACTAACTGATGTTGATAAAGTTTGTTTAAATTACAAAAAAGAAAATGAAATAAAACTTGATAAAATGACTGTTACTGAAGCAGAAAAATACATTAATGAAAAAGAATTTAGTGAGGGTAGTATGTTACCTAAAATAGAAGCTTGTATAGAGTTTTTAAATAATAATAAAAAAGGAGAAGCAATAATTACATCAATTAATAAAGTAAGTGATGCTTTATTAAAAAAAGATGGTACTTTAATAAAAAGGAGTTAAAAATGGTTAAGAAAAAAAGAGAAAAAAGTTTTATCTTATCTTCTTTCTCGATAATAATAATATTAATATTTATTTTAGGACTTATTTCACACTTACTTCCTAAGGCAGAGTTTAATGGTAGTGAAATAGTAAATGGAAGTGGTGTAGTTGGTGCTAGTATATCTGATATATTAATGAGTCCTATCTTGGGGTTTGCAAATGCAATTGATGTAAGTATTTTTGTACTTATTTTAGGAGGTTTTCTAGCAATTGTTACAAAAACAGAAGCTCTTGAAGACGGAATAAAAGTTTTGGTTCAAAAATTAAAAGGAAAAGAATTAGTATTAATTCCAATATTAATGTTTATTTTCTCTATTGGGGGAACTACTTATGGAATGCTTGAGGAGACAGTAGGATTTTACGCACTTTTAGCTGCGACTATGGTTGCTGCTAGAATGGATACGATTGTAGCTTCTGCGGTTGTATTATTAGGTGCTGGTTCTGGTGTACTTGGTTCAACTGTAAACCCATTTGCTGTAGGAGCCGCAGTAAGTGCACTTCCCGCAGGAATAGAAGTTAATCAAGGAATAATAATAGCCCTTGGTGCAATACTTTGGATTACTACACTTGTTATTTCAATCTTTTTTGTAATGAGATATGCTGAAAAAGTGCAAAAAGATAAAGGTTCAACTTTTCTTAGTTTACAAGAACAAAAACAAATGGAAAAAGTATATGGTTCTAAAGTAAAGAAAGAAAAGGTAGAAAAATTAACAAAAAAACAAAAAGTTACATTAATACTTTTTGGTTTAACATTTTTAATAATGATTGTTGGTTTTATTCCATGGGAAACATTTGGAATAACAATCTTTAATTCATTTACTGGATGGCTTACAGGAGAATCACTTGGAAATTGGTATTTCTACGAGGCAGCTCTTTGGTTTTTAATTATGGGAATTATTATTGGAATAATAAACAGATTTAAAGAAAGAGAAATAACAGGTTTAATAGTAAGTGGTGCTAAGGATATGATAAGTGTTATATTAATTATCGCAATCGCAAGGGGAGCAAGTGTACTTATGCAATCTACTTATTTAGATAATTATATAATTTATAATGCTGCGGAAGCTTTAAGAAATATCCCTGCTGGGCTTTTTGGAGCTGGAAATTATTTACTTCATATTGTTTTATCTATTTTAGTCCCATCTTCTTCAGGTCTTGCAACACTTTCTACTCCAATTATAGGACCTCTTGCTTCAACTTTAGGTTATAGTGTAGAAGGAAGTATCATGACATTTGTCGCAGCAAACGGACTAGTTAATTTAATTACTCCAACTTGCGGTGCTATAATGGGAGGACTAGCACTTGCTAGAGTAGAATATACTACATGGGTTAGATTTTCATTTAAAATAATCTTAACTATTGCAATTGTAAATTTATTAATAATAACTTTAGCTATGATGTTATTGTAAAAAAGTGTAAAATTAATTGTTATTTTAAATATTAAGTGATATAATAAATCCTACTTTGATATTTATATAAAAATGTCATATATTTAGTAGGAGGTAAAAAATGACACAACGTAATGATAAAATAGGAGCTTATTATAAGAATAAACCACTTAAAATAGAAGTTTCTACAATGGAAGATTTTAAAAAGATAGGAAGTTATCCTGATGTGCCACTTATAGTATCTGTTTTAAATGATATTAATGAAGAAAAATATGAATTTGGTTATGAAATAGAAGCCATTGAGTATTTAATTGATAGATATGAAAAATTACTTAATAAAACTTCTAAACTAGCAGTAGAAAAGAGAAATGAAATAAAGGAAAGAATAGTTATTTTATATAACAAAATTAATAAAGTGGATCCTGATTTAAATGATATTAGTAAATTTAAAGAAGAAATAAATAATTTAAAAAGTACAATAATGTATAAAAGTGATACAAAGCCAATTGATTTATCAGGTAAAACAACAGACTTATTTATTAAAGGGAGAGGACATACTATTTCTGGTATTACTGTTGAAAAGCAAAAAGATAGTAACAACACAGCACTTTTTACCAATGTAGGTTGTGATTTACTTGTACATGATTTAAATATATCAAATTTAAAAGTAAATGGGCATGATAATGTCGCAGCTCTAGCAACAGGAACTAGAAAAGAAAAAAATAGTCCGATTATACAAATTTTTAACGTTAACTTAGATGCCACAGTAAATGGATTAGATAATGTCGCAGAAGTATTAACTTCTTTTGATAATGCTTCTTTGGAATGTAGAAATTTTGCTTACAATGTTAAAGTAAATGGAACTATAAAAACAGGAGATGTTAGTAATAGATATAAATTAAAAACAAAAATAAATTCATTTTTTGATAGTGAAGATTATTCTAAAGATTCAAATGTTACGCAAATATATACAAGAACTCATAAGAAGAACGATTAGTTCTTTTTATTTTGTAATAAAAATGTTAATATTATTTTAGGAGTAAATATGAGTAAAATACATGGAAATATAAGAAAAATTTTATTTAGTGGAAATAATGGATATACTGTTGGACTTATAAAGGTAAGAGAATGTTCAAATGATTTAAAAGATTTTTTAAATAAAACTATAACTTTTACTGCGAAT
Source organism: uncultured Mycoplasmatota bacterium (assembly GCA_900553435.1). Taxonomy (GTDB): domain Bacteria; phylum Bacillota_I; class Bacilli_A; order RF39; family UBA660; genus UMGS1611. The sequence goes on along the minus strand of USDC01000104.1, from coordinate 592 downwards.
GTTTTTGAAATAAATATGGAGATAAACTATGTTTTAGAAGGAGAAATTATAAATCATCCAAGATATGGAATGCAATTTTCAGCCTCTTCTATAACAGTAGAAAAACCAACAGATGAAGAAGGGATAGTCCTTTATTTAAGTAGTGGTATCTTTAAAGGAATAGGATATAAAACTGCAAAAAACATAGTAAATAGATTTGGTAAAAAATCTATTGAAATAATAAAAAACAACTATACAGATTTATTACTAGTACCTAATATGACAGAAAAAAAAGCAAAAATGTTACATAATAAAATGCAAGAATTAGATAGCGATCAAGAACTAATAATTATGTTAAATAATTTAGGATTTACTACTAAAGAAAGCTTAAGAATAATAAATAATTATAAACTAAATATATTAGATATACTTAATGAAAACATTTATATTTTAAAAGATATAGTAGATTTTAATAAATTAGATTTAATATTTCTAAAAGAAAATGATGAAGATAATAAAATAAGAATAAAAGCATTAATTCCATATATAATGAATAATTTAATGTATAAAAATGGTTCTACTATTCTTGAGGTTGAAAGTATATATTTAAATT
>USDC01000103.1 GCA_900553435.1 uncultured Mycoplasmatota bacterium | reverse complement strand
GCCCAGTCTTTTTTATAAACAATAGTCTCTCCATTCATGAGAACCGGACCGTAGATTTCCACATCTTCGTTATTTTTAATGGTATGTTTTGCAATGTGTGGACAATAAAATCCCACATTAATTTCTTTGGCATTGAGCGCCCACTGAGCAGTATTGCTGCAACAGTCCTGAAAAGATGAACTCTCCGTGGAAGTGGAAACTTTATATTTTTCATTTATTTCCTGCGACTCTTCTATTATACACAATAGAGAAAATAATGCAAGGGTATTTTTTTAAGTATAAAAAAGATTGATATAACATGTTTATAACAAAAAAAGAGCCTAAGCTCTTAATAATAACAACAACAGTTGCCTTCTTCTATATTACTTACTTCGTTTTCTTCACAACATGTATAACAAGGACTATAAGTATGCTTGTAAATATGATGATTTATAATTCTAGTATTTATTGGACATACATGTGGTACTTCATGAACAAAATTTCTATGAACACATCTTTCTACAGGGCATTCATAAACTGGTGGACAAACAATTCCAGGCATAGAACAAGCTGAATTATAGTTTGTCATATTTGCTTCTACCGCAGGAGTATCTACTGTTATATTTTCTGTAGAAAAAGATTTATTATTTGTACTTTCTTCAGAAAATTTCATAGAATTCATATTAAAATTATTCATACCATAGTCTACACATCTAAAATCTTTAAACACTTTCTTCACTCCTTTTCATTTATATTTTATGAATAATGAGTAAAGTGTGTATAGACAATATAATTATTCTAATGTTTCTAATATTTTATCATATACTCTTTGTGTTAGTTCTTTGTTCCAATGTCCATCTTTAGTAAAACATATTTTTTTCTTTTTAGCTAAAAAGTTAAAATATGAATAGATATCTACATATGTAACATTATCATTTAGTTCTTTTTTTATTGTTTCATTAAAAAGTTCTACTTTTGTATTTCTGTGTTCATTATCTTTAAAATCATCTTCTGTATAAACTTCACATTTATCTTTTTTTCCAATAGGAATTACAGAATAAACATATAATTTATCATCTTCTAACTCATTTGCAAGATTATTATAATACTCAGCATAACTTTTAGCATAACTAATTATTTCTTCTTTGCTCCCAGCTTTTTTAATATCATTTGTTCCCATTGAAGCAATTATTTTAAAATATGCTTCTTCATGTTTATTTATAACATCTTTCATCTCATTAGTAGCATTATCTCCACTACCTACCATTGCATAGCCGTGTTCTTCCATGTATTCTGGAATTTCTCCACTCATCCATTTTAAGCCAGCACCACTTTTAGCTTTGAAAAACAAATTTTTATCTTTTGTATATTTTCTATAATTTATTTCATATGGTTTTTTAGTGTCTCCACCATTTCTTTTTCCTTCAATTAACTCCCAGTTAGAGTCTCCTAAGAAAAACAAATATTCTTTTAAAACAATTACTTCACAAACGTCTTTTAATTTTCCATTCTTTGTTTTTACAGTAATAGTTGTTTTACCAGTTTTTTTAGGAGAAAGTATACCACGTTCATTTACTGTTGCGATATTTTCATTCTTTGAAGAAAAAACTAAATCAACATCATTTATATCTTCTATATCTTTAGAAGATATATTAACACCTAATACTACATTTTCTCCTTTTTTTACTCTAATTTTATCGTTTGTGAATTCTAAATTAGTTACTTCTATATTTTCTTTAGAATTTATATTTTCTTTAAACGTAAAAGAAAGTAATACAACTATTACTAAAACTAAAAGTATATTTATAATTTTTATAAACTTAAATTTCATACATTTCTCCTTTAAAATGGAAACTTCATATTTCCATTAGACATTTGCTTCATCATTTTTTTCATATCTTCAAATTGTTTTAAAAGCTTATTAACTTCTTGAACGCTTGTACCACTACCCTTTGCAATCCTCTCTTTTCTACTAGCCTTTATAATTTCTGGATGTTTTCTTTCTTTTTTAGTCATAGAAAGAATAATTGCTTCTATCCTAGCAAACATTTTAGGGTCAATACTTACATTATTAAGCCCCATTTTTTTAGCTCCAGGTAATAATTTTAATATATTTTCAAGTGGTCCAAGTTTTTTTATTTGTTTTAATTGAAGTAAAAAATCTTCTAAATCAAACTTTCCTTTTTTCATTTTCTTAGCTGTACTTAAAGCTTCTTCTTCATCAATTACACTTTCTGCTTTCTCAATTATTGAAAGTAAGTCCCCATTACCTAGTATTCTATCTGCCGCACGAGTAGGCACAAACTCACTTATTCCATCTAACTTTTCACTATCCCCTATTAATTTAATTGGAATATTAGTTAAATGTCTAACAGACAAAGCTACTCCGCCTCTAGTATCACCATCCATTTTAGTTAAAATACAACCTGTTAGATGTACTTTTTCATTAAAGCCATTTATAACATTTATTGCATCTTGCCCCATCATCGCATCTATTACTAAAAGTATTTCATGAGGGTGTACTTCATCTTCTATATTTTTAATTTCATCCATTAATTCTTCACTTATATGAAGTCTACCTGCGGTATCTATTAAAATATAATTAAATCCATTTTCCTTAGCATAATTAAGTGCATTTTTAACAATTTCTACTGGATTTTTCTTTCCCTCTTCATAAACTTCAATATTAAGTTCTTTACCAATATCTTTTAACTGATCAATCGCAGCTGGTCTATAAATATCACATGCTACTAAAAGAGGTTTTTTATTATGTTTTTTTCTAAGCATATTCGCAAGTTTACCAATAGTAGTTGTCTTACCGCTTCCTTGAAGACCTACTAACATTGTTATTGTAGGGTTTTTACTTACTTCTAAATCTTCGGCTTCTCCACCAAGTAAATCTACTAATTCATCTTTAACTATTTTTACAAATACTTCACCTGGTTTAAGGCTTTTCTTAACTTCTTCTCCTAAAGCTTTAGTTTTTACCTTTTCTGTAAATTCCTTTACAATTTTATAGTTAACATCTGCCTCAAGTAACGCAAGTCTAATCTCTCTCATCATAGGTCCGATGTTTTCTTCATTTATTACACCATAACCTTTTATTTTGCTTACTACATTTTGTAATCTTTCAGATAGTGTTTCAAACATATTTTCCTCCTTTAAGCATAATTATTTTATCTTAAGTTTTTCTTTTCTTCAAGTTAAAATAAATTCTCTAACTCTTGTTTTACTTCTTTTTCTTTAACTTTTTTAGAAATATTTCTTATTTTCTCTCTTGTATCATAAATTTTTAAATTACTTTCAAAAAACTTTAACTTTTCAGCAACAGTATTAACTGTCTTACTTACATATGACCTACTCACTTTATTATTTTCTCCTATTTCACTTAATGATAAATCCTCAAAATAATAATCTTCAAAATACTTTCTTTGATTTAAAGTAAGTAAATTACAGTATATTTCATATAAACTAATAATATAATCTCTTTCTTTCATAACACACCTACATCATATCTTTAAAAAGTCCATATATATATTTTTCTATATCAAATTCCATTAAGTCAGAAGCAGTCTCACCAAACCCAACAAACTTAACAGGAATATTAACTTTTTCTTTAATAGCTAAAACTATGCCACCTTTAGCAGTCCCATCTAACTTAGTTAAAATT
>USDC01000102.1 GCA_900553435.1 uncultured Mycoplasmatota bacterium | reverse complement strand
GTTTATTTTAGTAAATTCTACCCCCCCCGCAATTGACGTTTGATTGGCAGTTTTTACTTGATTAAAATTATGTTTATGATTTAATTAATTCAAATTATTTAATTACTTCTCCATTTAAACTAAAGCTTTTTGCCTCAGTAATTTTTACTTCAACTATTTCTCCAATAATATTTTTATCTGAATATGCATTAACGAGTTTCATATTTTCAGTATAACCCATGTACATATTTTCTCCTTTATCACTTTTTCCTTCTATTAAAACCTTTACTATTTTATTTAAGAATTTTTGATTTGATTTATTACTATATTCATTTACTAATTTATTTAATTTTTGTAATCTTTTTTTCTTAACATCTATAGGTAGTTGTTCCATTCTAGCCGCAGGTGTACTTTCCCTTGGTGAGTATATAAAAGTAAATGCTCCATCAAATTTACAAGTATTAACTAAATCTAGAGTTTCATTAAAGTCCTCTTTTGTTTCTGTTGGGAACCCTACTATTATATCTGTTGTTATACATACATTTTTTACCTCTTGTTTTATTTTATTAAAAAGTTTTAGATATTCTTCTTTTGTATAACGTCTTCCCATAAGTTTTAAAATTCTATTACTACCAGACTGTACGGGTAAATGAACATATGGCATTACGTTTTCCCTTTCTTTGATGACATTAATCATCTCATCAGTAAAATCCCATGGATGAGATGTAACAAATCTTATTCTTTCAATATTTAAATTTGAAACATCTTTTAATAAATCACTTAAATTATAATCTTCATATAAATCTTTACCATATGCATTTACATTTTGTCCTAATAATGTTACTTCTTTATAACCATCTTTTATAAGTGTTTTTATCTCTTCAATAATACTTTCTTTAGTTCTGCTTCTTTGTTTTCCTCTAGTATAAGGGACTATACAATATGTACAAAATTTATCGCAACCAAGCATTATATTTACCCATGCTTTATATTTTGAATCACGTTTTGCTGGCATATTCTCTACTATATTTCCCTCTATACTATAAACCTCTATTTGTTTTTCATTTTTTATCATGGAATTATAAATAATTTCTAACATATTTTCAATATTATGTGTACCAAATACAAAATCAATATATTTATATTTATCCAAAATTTCATTTATTACACCCTCTTCTTGAGCCATACATCCGCATATCCCAGCAGTTATGTTTTTACTTTGCTTTAAATGTTTAATTCTTCCCATAAGTCCAAAAACTTTATCGTGGGCATTTTCTCTAATCGCACAAGTATTAAGTAAAACTAAATCAGCTTCTTCTAACTTTTCAGTTTCAGTAAATGATGCACTTTCTAAAATTGCTCTTATGTTTTCTGAGTCGTGTTCATTCATTTGACAACCATATGTTTTTAAGTAATATTTTTTATTTTTTCCTATAGAAACATATTTATCATCCAAAAAATAAGAAGTTGTTTTTACTTCTTTTTTACTTCTTTTTTTAGCTTCTAACATATTTGGTAAATTCATAATATTCCCCTTTCAACTTAAATAATTTTATCACTTAAAAACTTTATTTTCTAGTACGAATTAATAATTCAGTAGTAGAACAAGCATCGTGCTTTTCATATGCAGTTGGTTCTATACCTAGACTATTTAATACTTCTACTACTACTCCCATTATATATTTTTTATACTCATAATCATAGTCATATAAATTAGTAACGTATCCAGTAATAATATTTTTATTATATTTTTGTGCATATAAATATAAGTCTAACATATCTCTTTTTAAAATAGGATTAATACATAATATAGTATCAAATGTTTCTAATTTAGGAAATATAACGTCTTTTCTATTCATAGATGTATATTTAAGTATTAATTTATCATTTTCATCGGAAGAAATCCTACTTAAAAATCCATTAAATAATAAATGTTCTTTATAAGCATTTATTAGTCCAAGTGAATTATATCTTGAAACTTCAGTAACATTAAATTCACTACATTTATCTAAAAGCATTAAATTTACATCTGGTCTAGCATCTAATTCAAGTATACTACCAAAATGCATAGTACCAGTTACATAAAAATTATAAATAAGTTCAAAAGCAAGTTTATAATCCATTGATTTTCTAGTAATAAAATCTAAAAATGCTTTATCATCTAAGTGTTTATAGATATTATTTTTAAACGGCTTTTTCTTATAAAAATAACTATTTACAAACTCTATAAAATTACTTCTCATACAAAACTCTTCCGGAGTTATCACAGAAGTTATATCATATAGTTTTGCTAATGCTTCTTTTTCTTCCATAGTTTAATATACTACTTCATAATAAAAGAAAAGTAAAGACTTTTCTTAAAAAATATTACTAATTAAATTTATAACTTCATTAACTATTTCTTCTTTGTTTTCATGCCTACTGTTATTACTTACAAAATAAGAACTAACTATTTCTTTTTTATTTTTATTATTTACAATTGCAATAAAAACTTCATTATCATTTCCATATAAATTATTTTCATCTTTTTTATTAAATTTTCCAGTTATACCTACTCCAATATCACTTCCAGTATACAAAGAAATATTTTTAGCCATAGATAAAGCCACTTCTTTACTGTATACAGAGTATGTATCAATTAATTCTTTTTTAACACCAAACTTTTCCTTATAATCATTTGAGTAAGTTACAGCTCCAAATGAGAATACTTTACTAGCATCAGGAATGTCTGTTATAGAAGAAGCTAAAAAGCCTCCAGTACAAGATTCCATTGTACTAATTGTTAAATTTAAATTAATTAGTTTATTTACAACATCTTTCATTTTCCTAATACCTTTCTTTGAATTTGATAAATCACAATTAAAGCAATTCCAATTACAAATGAAAATATTCCATACTTAAATAATAAATCAAAAAGTGAGTCCATAATTGGAGAAAAAACAATTTTAAATGTATTAGAAGAACTTAAAATAAAATTAACAATATAATCTTTTAAAAACATAGAAACTACCACCAAAACAACTGCATTAATTATAAATGGAGCACTAATAGTTTTTAAAAACCTAAACTTCTTTAGCCTTAATAAAATCAAAAATAATAAACAAGCTCCAATAGAAATAAGTAAAGTAAATTTAGTACTATCACTTAAAAGTAATTTTGATAAAGTTGTAAGTTCATTTATCTTATCATTACCAGTTAAAGTTATTATTTCTTCGCCAGATGGCATATTTTCAGTTAATATATGTGCGTTTTCATAAGTAAGAGTTAAGATTTCATCTTGTACTTCTTCACTTACTGGAAGACCAGCTTCTTCTAAATCAGAAGTTATTATTTCCATATTTCCTCTTACTAAATCCACAACATCTTCATCACTTAATGGTTTTTGGTCTGTATCATTAATTGTTGCTTCAATAGAGTTCCCGACATATTCTCCAATAAATTCTTTTGTTGCATCACTATTTACAACATCTGTTACAGTTTCTTCTGGTACTCCAACATTTTCAAGTAAAACCCTAAAAGAAGAAATTATTTCTGTTTCGTTTCCATCAGAATCTTCATAAAATGCTGTAAAATCACTTTCTTTTAAAGTCTTAGTAATATTATCAACTGTTAAAAAATTTCCAAGAGATAATACCATAGAATAAACAAACAATAAAATAAGTAATATAAAAGAAAGAATAAAA
>USDC01000101.1 GCA_900553435.1 uncultured Mycoplasmatota bacterium | reverse complement strand
GCTACTATATTGTAACTTTTAATAAAAAATAAAGTCTGTATTCTTAAGAACACAGACCATTATCTAGTCTTCACATTTTTGATTTTAGTAATTATATATAACAATCTGTTATCTTTAATTTTTAAGACTTACTTTAATACTACAAAAAACCTTTCCCAGTTATATTATACTAAAAATGAGTAAAAAAACGACTAATAAAGTGATTATATAAATAAAAGTAACTTTAAGCTTTCAAATTTGTAGAAAACAAAAAGTTACTAAAAACATCAGAAGATAGAGCTAAAGCTCTTCTTCATTAAAATTATACCACAATAAAAAAATTCAGTCAAAATTAAGCAAAAAAGCCTTGCTTCATTGGAAAACCACTATAAAAAAAATTCTAGAAAAACTAGATTTTTTTATTATCTTGTACTAACAAATAATAATACAAAATATGCGTATGCTTTAACATTAAATCTTGAAAATTCATAAATTGAAACTAATTTATCTACAATACCTACAATTACACTTTCCTTATATTTTGGTAAATCAAAAGTAAGTGGAAACATATGTGAAGTAATAATATTTTTTTCTTTATCATTTAGTTCAAAATAATTTAATGAATTATTAAGTGCTAGATAAGGGTGCATTTTGTGCCACCATCTTTTAGTATAATTACTAACATCTATATCAGTAAAAAAATCATGTAAAAGTGCTCCTCTTGTAGTAGAAATAGTATCAAGTCTAAATAACTTAGATATTAGAAAACTAATATAACCTACTCTATGTATATGGTCTTTTCTACTAATTCCATGATGAACAGAACTACTAAGTTCTCTATATTTTTCAACTTTATTAAATTCGCTATATATATCAAAATACTCTTCTTTGAGTTTTTTTATTTTTTCCATGTATGCTTCGCACCTCGCTGTTACATTATATCACTTTCTGATAAAATTATCAAAGATTTTTAAAAAAATTTACATTTTACTTGGTATTTTCATAACAAGTAAATTACAAAGGAATTCAATTACTTCATAACTTAAATTTAAAAGTTCTTTCCAATCATTTAATTTTACTTTATCAGTACAACTTGCAAAATTATTATTTTGATAAAATGAATTAATTATAACAGATAAATCATAAAGATAGTCAGCAATAAAATGAGGCATTCTCTCTTCTGCGGCCTTATCTACCACATTACTTACATCTAATAATTTCATTCTTAAATCTTTATCTATCTTATTATATATTATGTTTGATACTTCATTATTAGTAGTATTAGTATCTCTAATAAGTTTTTTTATTCTAAGAGCTGTATATAAAATATATGGCCCAGTTTTACCTAAAACATCTGAAAATTTATCAATGTCAAAAATGTAATTTTTTTCTCTATTATTTGATAGTTCAGCAAATTTTATAATTGCATTTGTAATAATGTTGATGTCTTCTTCGTTCATATTTTTGTTTTCTTCTTTTTTAGAAAGAAAATTTTCTTTTACATCCATAATTAAATCGCTTAATTTTAAAAGATTTCCGCTTCTTGTTTTAAATGGCTTACCACCTGGACCATTTACAGTACCATTATATCTATGTTCCAATCTAGCTTTAGTAACTAACCCAGATTTATAACATGTTCTAAATACTTGTTCAAAATGAAGTCTTTGTCTTTCATCAACCACATATATAATGTTATCAGGATTAAAATCTTCTATTCTTTGATAAATTGTTGCTAAATCTGTTGTTTGATAAAGATATGCTCCATCACTTTTTTGCAAAATTAAAGGTGGCATTGCCTTTTTATCATTTTCTTCTTCAAGCCTTACAATCTTTGCTCCATCATCTACTGTAACCATGTTTTTTTCTTCCAAAAATCTTATTAATAAAGGGATATATTTATATGAATCACTTTCACCATACCATAAATCAAAAGATACATCTAAATAATCATATATTCTCTTAATATCAGAAACAGATATTTCACATATTTTTTTCCACAGTTCTCTATATTCATCTTTCCCATCTTGTAAGTCCTTAGTTATTTTAGCGCACTTTTTATAAACTTCTTCATCTTCTTTACAAAGTTTGCTCATTTTAGGATAAATTTCTTCTAAAATCTCTAAAGTTATATCATTTAAACCAATATGTTCTTTTTCTAATCCATAAATAACTTGTCCAAGCTGTAAACCATAATCTCCTAAATGAACATCTGAGATTGTTTTATATCCTTTAGTATTTAAAATTCTTTTTATGCTCTCACCAATAATAGGACTTCTTAAGTGTCCTACATGAAGTGGTTTAGCTACATTGGGTCCACCATAATCAAGTACGACAGTTTTTCCTACTTCGTCTTTTTTAATACCAAAGTTTCCCTCTTCCTTTAGTTTTTTTAACTCTTCATTTATTAATTTATCACTTATTACAATATTAATAAAACCAGGGTCAGTATATATTACATCTTTAAAATAATCACTATAATCTTCTAAACTTTTTATTTCGCTTATTATTCTACTTCCAACTACATTAGGCGTAGTTTTTAATTCTTTAACTAATTTAAATATACTGTTTATTTGATAATCAAATTCTTCTAATTTAGAAACACTTATTTTAGCATTTTCTTCTCCAAAACCTAATTTTTTAAATACTTTTTTTAAAACGCTTTCAATTTTCTCAGTCATTTTCCTCTCTCCTTTTAAAAAATTATATCAAAATTTAATTATTTTATAAAGTTTTTTGTGATTAATGCAGAGTCCTTAAAAAATTAAGTTTATATAATAAAATAGAAAGGAAATATAATGAAAAAAATAAATACATTATTATTATCAGCATTTAGTATATTTTTATTCTTTTCTTTTAATTTAAATGCTAAAGCACTTGAACCAGCGTCTAGACCAATATATAGAGGAATAGATGTAAGTGAGTGACAAAGAAATATTAATTTTACTAAAGTTAAAAATAGTGGTATAGAAATAGTTTATATACGTTCTAGTTTAGGAAGTAACTACATTGACCCATATTTTAATAGAAATTATAGTGAAGCTAAAAAGAATAACTTAAAAGTTGGAGTATATCACTATGTTACCGCTAGAAGCACAAGTGAAGCAATAAATGAAGCGAGATTTTTTGCATCAGTTATAAAAGATAAGGAAATTGATGCAAAGTTAGCAATGGATTTTGAAACATTTGGAAATTTAAATAATAATCAAATAAATGAAATTTCAAAAACATTCTTAAACGAAGTAAAAAAACTAACTAATAAAGAAATGGTTATTTATAGTGATTCATCAAATGCAAAAAATGTTTTTTCAACTGAAATTGCTAGAATTGCTCCCCTTTGGGTCGCAGAATATGGAGTAAATACTCCTAGAAGTAATGGAAAGTGGAATAACTACGTAGGATGGCAATATAATGACGAGGGAAGAATCAATGGAATAACAGGATATGTAGATAAAAATTATTTTACAAAAGAAATATTACTTAATGATAATTCTCCAGTTAAAACAAAAATAAATACAAAACCTACTTATAAATACTATTATTATAAAGTAAAACCTGAAGACACTTTAAGTAAAATTGCAAAAGAATATGGTACAACAGTAAATAATATAGCTAGTGAAAATAATATTAGAAATATAAACAAAATCTATGTTGGTGAGGTTTTAAGAATTAAAAGTGATATTGATAGAATTCCTACTACAAATGAAAAAACTTATACAGTAAAACAAGGGGATACAATTAAAAGTATTGCCTCTAAAAA
>USDC01000100.1 GCA_900553435.1 uncultured Mycoplasmatota bacterium | reverse complement strand
AAACTAAATACTGTCATTCCTCCTACTGCTAAGGCTAAACTTATACTAACTGCTAAAGCTGTATTAAAATAAATTGTGGATAAACTAAAAGATATCAACATTACAAATAATACTGGAATTAAAAAGATTAAATATGTTTTAAAATAATTAACAAAAAACGAAACCTCACAAACTTTTCCATTAATAATTACCAAATCATTAATAAACAAACCCTCTGCTCCAATAAAAATCATTGTAAAAATAATCATCAATATACTTAAAACTAAACTAAAAAACAACGTAACTAAAACCATAGAAATAAACTTTGAAAACAATATTTTCCACCTTTTATAAGGCATTGTAAAAAGTAATTTAATTGTCTTATCTTGAAACTCATTTGTTACAATTTGACTAGCCATTATAACTATTACAATTAAAAGAAACATAAGAAGTGTATAACTAAATTTAACTGTTTGTTTGCTTTTGTTAAAATAATCTTTTTCATGCATTAAACTATAGTCATATATTTTATTATTTTCTTCTATTTCTTTTTCTAATTTATTAACATCTTTTTTTAAATAATTATTTTTATCAATTAGAACATCTACATTATCATAATACACTAAATTATCTTCATAATCTCTTTTACTAATTATTATACATGAGAATAAAGTAACTAAAATAATTGAAATTAAAATAATTTTAAAACTTATTTTACAACATAACTTTTTTAACTCAAATAAAATTAGTTTAAACATTAACTTTCCTCAAAAAATATGTTTTCTAAATTTTTTTCACCTTTTTTAATTTCAATAATTTTATGTATCTTATGGTCTTTTATAATTGCTACTTTATCACAAATATTTTCAAGCTCAGAAAGTATATGTGAAGAAATAATTATAGCCATATTATATTTCTTTTTTAAATAAACCAAAATATTTCTTAACTCTTTTATACCAATAGGATCAAGTCCATTAATTGGTTCATCTAATATTAATAACTTAGGATAAGAAATTAAAGCTATTCCTAAAGCTAAACGTTGTCTCATTCCTAAAGAATAAGTACTAACTGGTTTATCTATATAACTTTCCATTTTTAGTAACTTAACAACTTCATACAATTTTCTTTTACTTAAATTTTTTCCAAGCAAATTAAAAAACTCTAAATTTCTTTTACCGCTTAAATAATTATATAAGTTAGGGCTATCAACTACTGCTCCTACATTTTTAAGAGCTTCTTCAACCTCTTTCTTAACTGAATGGTTATCTATGTATATTTCACCAGAATTTGTACTATAAATACCTAAAACCATTTTTAACAAGGTGCTTTTACCTGCTCCATTACATCCAACCAAACCAAATATTGTATTATTACTAATTTTTAAACTTATGTTAGATAATATTTTTTCATCATTTATATATTTACTAACATTTTCAATTTTCAGTACATACATTTTTTACCCTCCTGGAGTTAATTTAACATAATTTAAAACACTTGTAAAATTGCAAAAACGAGAGTTTTTGAGCAAAAAAAAGAGATAAAATTAAAATATCTCTTAAGCAAAAATTATAAATTTTAAAACATTTTTTTATCAACTAATTAATTTCTGACAAATTTACATTTTCTTCAGAAATTAAATCACTAAATTCTTTCTTAAACAATTCAATATCTTTCTTTTTAGCATCTTCATATATATTTTTTGCGTGAACTACTGCCTTATATATATGCTTAATTTTTAATTCCTTATCATTGTCATAAACTGCATAACCAAAAGCGTTTCCTAAAAGAGTAAGCGTAATATCAGGATACCTACTACTTATTTCATAAATTCTTTTATATTCACTAGTCATATTTGTTAAAAATTTAAAGATTTTTTCTTTAACATAATCTGTATAATTAAATTTAACTCCAGTTTGTTTTTCAAGTTTAGGATAAGTTCCCATAAGTATTTTAACAGTATCTTCAAAACTAGGTTCAGCTACATCTACCTTTTGAAAACGTCTTAAAAACGCCCTATCCCTTAAAATATATGTCTCATACTCTTCAGTCGTAGTAGCACCAATCATTTTTATTACTCCACGGTCTAAACCTGGTTTTAACATATTGGCAAAATCAATATCTGTTTTATTATTTTTTCCAACAAGTAAATGAACTTCGTCAATAAACAAAATAATATTTTCTCGATCTTTAATTTCATCAACTAAGAGTTGTAATCTATTTTCTTCTTGTCCATCAATTTCAGTTGTTCCAAGTAGTGATGTAATATTTATCTTAATAAGTTCAAAATTCTTTAAAGCATCTGGTACTTCCCCTCTTTGCATTAAATAACCGAGCCCTTCAACAATCGCAGTTTTACCAATACCTGCTTTACCAACTAATAACGCTGACTTCTCAGGTGTTAGTAAAATTAAAATCATTTCTTTAATTTCCTTTTCTCTAGCAATTGCTGGATTAGTAACATATTCTTTTTTAGTATAATTTTCCCCAAAGGTTTCTAATATACTATACTTTTTAGGTTGAATTTCTTCATTTTCATCCTCATCATAACTTTCATAATATTTTACTTGCTCTTCTAATTTTTTAACATCATCTTCATCGTACATATCCTCACACTCCTGCACTATAAATATTGTATCAAAAATATCTGTGTATTTAAATAACAAATTAATATGTAATATTTTTTTGAAAAAACACATAATAAATATAGTAAAAACAATTGACATAGTTTTATAAATTTAATATAATACTTATGCAGATGCCTGATTAGCTCAGTCGGTAGAGCGGACGGCTGTTAACCGTTAGGTCGCAGGTTCGAGTCCTGCATCAGGCGCCATTTATTAAATATAACCACAAATGTGGTTTTTTTCTTTACTTTTATATTGTTTACACTTATAATGTTAAGCGAGATATGCCTTAGGTGCTTCCTCTGTTCATGCTATTTAAAAGAACGGAGGTGATGTCCTATGAAAGGATTTATTAATGGAGTATTTAATTATTTTAGTTATAATACTTTACATTATAATTTCCGATTCCAACAACAAAAAGGAATAAATAGACAAATAAAAACAGCACCTAATCAAGGTCATTACGACTTAGATATGGTGCCTCCAAACAATTAATTTGGACAGAGTCTCACCTAAAAGTGGTGTATCTCTTTTTTTATGTCCATTTTAGAAAAAACCATTTTTAATGCACATAGGTCTTTCTACTATTATTATACTCATCCAACTTAAAAATTACAACTATATTTTCACATGGATTTATAAATAGTGTTAATTATAATACTAAAATCACCTAAAAAAGTCAATGATTTCTTTTTTTTATAATTTCTTTTCATTTCAAACTTTTAGTTCTTATTTTTTTTACTCATTAATATATTTAAATGGTGAATATAATGTCAGAACAAATTACAGTAGGTATTCCAAGATCTCTTCTATTTTATTATTATAAAACATTGTGGATAAATTATTTAAAAGCATTAAACATAAATTATATAATAAGCCCTAAAAGCAATAAAAAAATACTAGAAGATGGTATTACTTTAACAAATAGTGAGGCTTGTTTAGCCCTAAAATTACATATGGGACATGTTAATAGTATAAAAGATAAATGTGATTATGTTTTAGTTCCAAGAATTGGAAAACTTAAGAAAAATGAAGTAGTATGTACAAATTTTAATGCACTTTATGATATAACTAGAAACACATTTAATACTAAAATATTAAACTACAATTTAGACATTAAAAAAAATAATAGTGAATGTAAAGAATTAATTAAATTAGGACGAAAATTAGGTA
>USDC01000099.1 GCA_900553435.1 uncultured Mycoplasmatota bacterium | reverse complement strand
TATTGGATTTATAACATAACTTTTAGTTTTTAATATTTCCTTTATCTCCTTCATTGATTTCTCCTTTTAATTTTTCTAATCTTTTTATAATATTTTCTTTAGTATTGATTAATTTATAATCTATTATTTCTTTTTCAATTATTCTATATACATCTCCAAGTTGTTTAGATGGCTTTATATTTAGTATATCACAAATATCTTTTGCTTCAATATTAATATCTATTATATCTTTTATTGGGAGTTTATCATAAAGCTTATTTATTTTTTTTGCATTTTTTCCTAAAATAGAAGCTGCGTTTGAAGTAATGTAACTTCCATATTTATAGACATCATATTTATCTATTTTTCCTTTTTTAACTAGTTCTTTTATACTGTTTATTTGTTCTAACTCAATTTTATTAAATGGGTATTTTTCATCAAAATCTACTTGAGCCCACATTCCAACTAGACTTTTAATTGGTTTAATTTTATTTATTTTTATACCTAGTTCTTTTTCTATATCAAATTTTTTAATTAATTTTATAAAATCATAAATATTTTTACTTAAAAATATTTTATCTAATTCATATTTTCTTTTTGTATAATTAATTTTTTCTATTTCACTTTTATTATTATTTATATAATCTATTATTTTTTTATCTAATTTAAAATTTAAGGTAATGCTAAAACGAAGAGCCCTAAGTATTCTAGATGGGTCTTCTTTAAATCTGATTTCTGGTTTACCAACTGTTTTTATTATTTTGTTTTTTAAGTCTGTTTTTCCATTTAATAAATCAATTACATTTATTTCTTTATCTAAACAAATAGTATTAATAGTAAAATCTCTTCTTTTTAAATCTTCTTCTAAGCTATTAACATATTCTATTCCTTTTGGTTTACCATCAACATATTTTTCTTCTTTTCTAAATGTTGTGATATCTATATTATATTTTCCCTTTGTAAGTTTTACTGCACCATACTCTTCTACTAGAGTTACACTGCTTCCAAAAATTTTAAGTAAATCTTTAGGTCTAGCATTAGTACAGATATCTACATCAAATGATTTTTTTCTAAGTAAGTTATCTCTAACATAACCACCTACAATATACGCTTCATATCCATTATTACATATTTCTTTTAAAATATTTATTATTGTTAAATCCATAAACTCTCCTTTGTTAAAGCAAAAAAAAAGCCAGTGGCTTTTAATTTAAAGCATCTTTTAATTTGCTTCCAGCTTTAAAAGTTACAACATTCTTTGCTGGTATGCTCATTGGTTTACCAGTTAAAGGATTAATTCCTTCACGAGCAGCTCTTTCTTTTTTACTAAAAGTTCCAAATCCAACTAGAGCAACTTTACCTTCGTCTTCTAGTCCTTTCATAATTCCTTTTAGTGTTGCATCTAATGCTTTTCCAGCGTCTGCTTTTGTTAAACCAGTTTCAGCTGCGATGAAATCAACTAAATTTGCTTTCATTTTATTACCTCCCATTTACAAACTATTTAAGCATACTATGCTTACATTTATAATTTTACACTAAATAATCAAAAAAGCAAGTATAAATAGCATATTTTCCTAAAAAATTGATGTTTTTACGTTAAAGTTACTCTTACATATGAACTATAAGTAGTATCTGGCTTATATTTAAAGTATAAATATGCAGTTCCTCTTCCAACCATATTACAGTATGAATATCCACTAGGACATGATAATACCTTTGAATTAGAAGATGATACAGTTAAATTACTTCTTCTAATTGAAGATGAACTTGGATATAAACTTAAATTATAGTGAACTTTATAGTTAGAGTTATAATCAAATGATATTGAAGAACGTGTTCTATCATATATTCCTCCACCAGTTTTCCATACTTTTACAAAAAGTCCATTTACAACTAAATCTCTATAAAAAGTTCTTACTGCTGGGTTACCAGATGTAGTTGCTGTTACACGTGTTCTACCTGGCTTTTTTAGTGTTAAAGTCGCAGTATTAGACGTTCTTTTAGAAACGCTTGCAACTGAAGTGTTACTACTTTTCCAATTAACTGTTTTAAAATATGTATTTGATGGGCTAAAACTTGCAGTTAATGTTGCGGTTTTGTTTGTAGTACTAGTTCCTGTTGCTTTTAAAGTTGTAGGATAAACTGAAAAAGAAATGCTTTTTGTTGTTGCTCTTACTATTACTGTTGCTTTTTTACTTACTCCATTTTTTGTTTTGGCTGTAATATAAGCAGTTCCAGGAGACTTCGCAGTTACCGTTCCATTACTACTAACTGAAGCTACTTTAGTATTACTACTTGAATAAGAAACAGTTTTATTTTTAGCATTACTTGGAGATACAGTAGCTGTAAGTTTAAAAGTATTAGATGATGCTTTTGGATAATTTGTATAAAGTACTTTGCTTGTAGTATTTAATGAAATACTTTTTGGGTTTACACTTGAAGAAGTTTTAGAAGAACTACTTTCTTTACTTGAAGTACTACTTCTGTTTGATGAATTTGAATTTGTTTTCTTAGAGCTTTTATCGTTTTTTTTTGTATTTTCTTTTGGTTCTTCTTTTAAAACAGTAACCGTTATTTTTCCTTCTTTTGCTTCGTCTTCTGTTTTAACTGTAATTTCTGCTTCTCCAGCTTTAAGTGCAGTTACTATGCCCTCTTCATCTACTTCTATTATTTCTTCATCACTTGTTTCATATAACAAAGTACCTTCTATTTCATTAATATCATCAATTTCTTCTTTTAAATCTATTATTTCATCTTTTTCTAACTCTAAAGTTGCTTCTTTAAAAAGAATTTTTGTTCCATCATTTTCCTCTACAATAATATCTTGAGTTACATAATCATATTTATTATCTCTTATTATTATAGTTACTCTACCTACACTTCTTCCTCTTACTATACCACTCTTATTTATTGTTGCAATTTCTTCATTAGATGTTAAAAATTCTAAGTCACTTTTATCTTTTTTTATGTGGTCCATTTCAACTTGATATTTCTCACCTACTACAATACGTGCTGCATCAAATTCTTTAGTTATAGGTTTTTCTCTAGTCGCAAAAAAAACTATTATACCAATGATAAGTAATATAACAAGTACAGACCCTACAATAATTAATTTTTTGTTTAAAGTACCTTCTTCGTACATAATTTTCACCTAACTTACGCTACTTATTTTATCATTTTTTATAACTGTTGTAAACATATCTCATTTTTTACTAAGCCATCCTTTAAATATTCCCCCTTTAAAAAATGAAATAATTGTGAAGAAAATATTAGTTATTATTATATAAAGAAACGATGGTAAAAGTACTCTACTATATTTTTTTATATATTTATCATTTTTTATCGAAAAATTTAATTTAAGTATACTATAAAACACATGTAAATTTAAAAATAGAATAATTAAAATAAAAGTAGCAAAACTTATAATATTATCAATTGGCTGTTCTAATATCTTTGAAATATTCATAAGAATCAAAATATCCATCGCAGAACTGCCATTTTCGATCCTGGATACCGTAGCAACAGACACATCTAATAATTCTGCCAATTTTTCCTGATTATAATGTTTTTGTTTTCTATACTCTCTTACATTATTTCCAATCTGTAATAATTTGGAATCTACTTTCTTATACATGATACAACACCTCCCGGGCCCATACAAAAAAGCCGCAAAAATATAATCTCTTTTCAGAGTATATTTTCACGGCTTTGAATCTAAAAACAAGAAAATATATTATTGTTTTTGACTGCTCACTCGTTCTATATATAATTTGGTTTTCTTATTAGCCTCCTTATTCTTTAATGTTGAAAATACATCAACAATTCATTTTGTCAGATATTCCTGTAATAA
>USDC01000098.1 GCA_900553435.1 uncultured Mycoplasmatota bacterium | reverse complement strand
ATCTTCTTCAGGCACTATAGTTCCCTTTTTGTAAAAAAACAAACCTTTTTCATTTGACTTTATTTTCCAATTTCTACTTTCAAAATATTTTTGCAAATTTACATAATCAAAATCTAAATTTTTCATACTTTCATTCTCCTTAACAATACAATAATTTCTTCTTTTTTTATTTTAGATAACTTTTCACTACTTATTTCCATTAATTCTTCTGATGTTAAACATCTATTTTTCTCTTTATAAAAATTATATATTTTTTCTAATATATTATTTATGCTATTATTAAAGTTTTCTGATAACCAATAATTTGGAAGATTTTTCTTTCTCTTTGCTATTCTTTTTATTAATTCATTTTTATCAATTTTTAAAAAGACAAAATAATCTGGTACCAAATACTCCTCTCTTTCAATTCCGTTTATAATTTCTTCAAGATAACGATTAAAATAATCTACCATTTCATTTTCATAGTAAGCATAACTGATTGCAACAAATGAAAATATAGTTCTATCAAATAAGAAAAAAGTTTTTCCAATAAATTCCTTAACATATTTTCCTCTTGATTTTTCTATTTCCAAAGTTACTTTAGCATTTTTTAAGATACTGCTTACATTATTAGAAATTTGAATTTTAGTATTAGAAAATTTTGGACTTTCATCAACTATAATCATCTTATTATTAGTTTTATTAATAATATTACATAAAGTTGTCTTTCCAGAGTATGATATTCCATCAATTCCAATAATAATTTTTTCATTCATTATAATCATCCCCTATACTTAACAAAGTGGAAATTCAGAATTAATAATCCCTTTAGAAACACTACTAAAATCATCCAATATTTCACAACATACTTTGTTACATAATTCATAATCAATTTTTTTATTAGTAAAAATAGTTATTTTCCAGGGTTCTAATAATGGTTGTCCACTTTGCCCTATCATTTCCACTGAACAATTAGCTCCATATTGTTCATAAATCTTCTTTGCAATTATATATGATGCTACACTATACATTTTTCCAGTATGATAAATTGGATTTTTTCCACATATTCCCTCCATAGTATAAAAGCGTCTTGGAGTTATTAATCCTCCCATTCTATTTCCTCTTCCTACAAAACCTTCATCGCCCATTTCAATAGATGAACCTGTAAATGTTAAATATATGTCAGTGTTATTTTCATCAAAGTTGTCACGTGTATTCAGATATAAATTCAATTCAACATCAGGATATTTATTCATGATAAAGTTCGTTATATCATGTTTTAATCTTTCTTTATTTTCTTTATATTCATCTAAGTTTCTAACAAATTGACATAATTGTGGAACACATAAAGTAATGCTGATTTTATTATTCTCCTTAAATCCCATGATTTTTATATCAGAGCCTACCCATTTATTTATACTTTTATATTTTTCAGAATTTAAATATTTTTCCAAACTATATACAATATCTTCTAATACACTAAAACCATAAAAACCACATCCTAAAGAAGTATCATTACAATTTAAGTGTTTCAACTCATTTAAATCATTTAGTGATTCTGGTTCAAACCATCTATGCCTTTTGCTTGTATGACCTTTTACACCTCCTGGACTACTCCCTTCACTAACCTCATATAAAATTCTAATGTCTTGGTCAAAATCTAACATTGGGAATTTTTCTTTAAAAAATCTTTTTGTTTCATCTAGTAAAATTTTTTTAACATCAATTTTTGTATCTCCAAATTTACTAGAAGCTCTACCGTTTAACAATACTCTTATTGGTTCCAACATCTTTCCAGACCCAAACTCTACACTGCACTTTCCACCCATCATTCCTACTTTATCGAAATTATGGTGTAAAACTGCTCCAAAATGTTTTAAAGTGTATTTTGAATATGCATTAGATAGTCTTTCAGCTAAGGCATCACTTAATGTATCTGGATGCCCTATTCCTTTTCTTTCAACTATTTCAAAATTTTCATTTCCTAAATCTTTTTTTAACGTTAAATTAATATTTCTACTCACTTTCTTCACCTCTTATAAATTTTTCTACTTCTTCATATGCTTTATCATCAGTATTTTGAATAATAGGATGTTTAAAAAAGTACATGCTTGGCTCAACAATGGTACCAGATAAGTGTCTATCGATTGCCAGCTTACAACAACGTATTGCATCAATTACTACCCCTGCCGAATTTGGAGAGTCTTCCACACTTAATTGAAGATCCATGCTTATCGGAACATCCCCAAAAATTCTTCCCTCAACTCTGATAAAACATTTTTTATTATCGTTTTGCCAAGGAACATAATCACTAGGTCCTACATGTATATTTTTGTCGTATAATTTTTTATTCATAATAGAACGAACTGCTTCTGTTTTAGATTCTTTTTTATATTTCAACCTATCCCTATTTAACATATTCATAAAATCCATATTTCCACCAGTATTTAGTTGATATGTTCTATCAATAATTCCTCCTCGTTTTTCAAATAATTCCGTAAGTACCCTGTGGACTATAGTGGCACCAAACTGAGATTTTATATCATCTCCTAAAATTGGTACTCCTGCCTTTTTAAACTTTTCTGACCATTTATCTTCACTAGCTAAAAAAACTGGAATGTTATTAATAAACCCTACTTCAGCCTTTAAAGCACATTCGGCATAAAATTCACTTGCCTTATTTGAACCAACTGGCAAATAATTTATTAATATATCTGTATTTGTATCAATTAACTTTTTTACTATTTCTTCTTCTGTAACAGTATCATCACTAATTGGTAAAAAATATTTATCATTTTTTTTACTTGTTGTATGGGGAGATATTCCATCCAAAATTTTCCCTTTTGAAACAATCACTTTTTTACACTTTTTAAAATTATCATAAAATATTTTTGTACAATTTGGTTTTTCAAATATAGCTTCATAAACATTTTTTCCAACTTTTCGACTATCTACATCAAAAGCGCATACAACTTCTATGTCATATGGTTTATACCCATTAATATCCCAATGCATTAAGCCACAATAGTCATTTTCGTTTTTATTTTTATAATACTCTATCCCTTGTATCAAAGAACTTGCACAATTGCCAACACCTACTATTCCTATTCTTATTTTTCTCAACATTATCTCCTCCTAATTCTATTTAGTTTTTTTGTGAGCTCCCTATAAACTCAATATTTTTACCTCCTATTAACCTCTCTAATTCTTCTCTTTGCTCTCGTTGTTCTTGCTTTATTAATCCATTCTTTTGGTGGAATTTCTCTTAACTCACTTGTTACAATTTTAACTCTATCTTTATTTTGTAACTCATATTCAGGCGGAACATTTTCATTATTCACTATAGCTCCTATCATTTTATTTCCAATGTCTGTGTGTATTTTATATGCAAAATCAATAGTAGTAGCACCTTTAGGAAGTTCTATTATTTCACCTTTCGTTGTATATACATATATTTTATCTGAAAATAATTCTGTTTTAATTTGTGTTATAAATTCTTGATTGTCTCCAAATGCAGTATTTATTTCTGTAAGTGATTTAAAAAACTGATACTTGTTTTTTAAATCTTCTTGCATTTTATCTCTTGCATTTTCCTTATTTTGATTCCAATATGCGGTAAGTCCAAATGATGCTATTTTATCCATATCAAATGTTCTAATTTGTGTTTGAACTAATCTTTCATCTTCTCCAAATACTGTTGTGTGAAGACTTCTGTACATATTAGTTTTTGGATTCCAAATATAATCTTTGAATTTACTATTTATTGGATTATACTCTTTATGAATTAATCCTAAAGTTTTATAACAATTATCTATTGTATCAACCATTATTTTAAGTGATAAAAAATCATGAAT
>USDC01000097.1 GCA_900553435.1 uncultured Mycoplasmatota bacterium | reverse complement strand
GATGAGGATGACAGTAGTTTTAATGTATCAAGTAAGACAGGAGGAAGTAAAAGCATAAACTTAGCACACTCACACACAGTAAACTCACATACTCATACAACAAAAGACCACACTTTAACAATAGATGAGATACCTAGTCATAGGCATAGGTCTCCACTTTTAGGTTAGGCAGCAGGTGGAACCACTACAGTTGATGATAAAACAAATCCTTGGGCACTTAATGCTAATAGTGGTAGAAATACTAAAGAATATTTTACAAAATATACAGGTGGAGACCAACCACACAATCATGGGGAGACTACTGCATCTTCACCTGGAACAAACAGTAAGTTAAGTTCTAGTCAGTCTATATTAAATCCATACATTACTGTATATATTTGGAAAAGAATATCATAATTTTATTTTTACCTTTACTTTACACTTGACATTTTAATGTTAAGTAGTTAAAATTATATTAGTAGGAAAGGTAAGGAAATATTATTATGAATTATAATAACATGAGAGATTTAAACGATTTATTACAAGAATTAGGTATTTCTAAAGTTAAACTAGCTAAATATTTAGGAGTATCTAGACAAATGGTATATAACTATTTAGAAATGGATGATGTAAACAAGTGGCCTAAAGAAAAGAAAATACTTTTATTTAAACTTTTAGACATTGAAGATGGTAGTGATGAAACACTAAGTAATATAAGAGTAACAACTGATTATTTACTTGAGGTTGAAAATAGATTAAATCAAAATATAAAGGGTAGTAATGGAATGGATACTTATTTTGATTTAAAAGATTTAAGTAAAGAAGAACAAGTTTTAATTAATGATTTAACATTTTTAATTAAAGAAAAATTTACTGAAGAAAAAACAAAAGATACATATTATACATTCTTATACTTATATCATTTATTACAATCTTTAGACAATATTCCTGAAATTAAATATATATTTGCATACATGTCTAAAGTAAATGGTTTTATTGAACCAAATGAATATAAATTTGATGAAACACAACAATTTATACTTGAAAGTATTTTATTTACTGCTCTTAATTTATATAATAATGGGGGAGCTACAAAAAGTAAATTAGTCGACTCTCATAGAAGATTTGTTGAAGAAATTGAAGCTCGTAAAGAAGAACAACTATCTAGAACAGAACAATTAGATACTATTAGAGTTCAAGCATTAAAAGAACTAGGGTATAATGAAATCAATTCTAAAAACGCTTCAGAAGTCTTTGCTAAAATTGCAGAAATAGAAGGAAGAAAAGCATGGTAAAACATGTTTTTTTATTATTTTAATCACTTCCTATAATATATATTATGTTAAATTATATTAAAATAAATAAAGATTAGCTAATATAAATAAGACCCCTACTATAAAACCAACAATTTTATATAATAAAAATCCTTTATTTTTTCTTATTTCTGGTATTATTTCATTAATTATTAATGATATCATTAATCCAGATACTATTATTAATACATAACCTATAAAAGTTTCAGTATACATATTTTTAAATAACAAATAACTTATAACTGCTCCAATAGGTTCACTTAAAGCTGAAATAAGTACTAATTTAAATGCTTTTAAACGGTTTTTAGTACTATAATATATTGGAACTGCAATTAAAATTCCCTCAGGTATATTATGCATAATTATTCCAATAGTAAGACTAATGCCCATATTAACGTTATATGTAGCAAGTGAATACGTTGCAATTCCCTCAAGTGCATTATGAATAAATAAAATAATAAAGCTTATTACCCCTACTCTATATAAATTACTAGTAGGGGATTTTTCAAAAACTTTAATTATTTTTATTAAAAAATATCCAATAATAAAAAATATATTTAAATAAATAGTAGTTAAAAATATGGAATTATTTTCTTTATATATACTTCTTATAGAAGAAGGCAGTAAATCAAATACACTTAGACTTAAAATAACCCCTGCTGAAAAAGCAAGTGAAATAACTATAAATCTATTTATATTTTTTGTTTTAATAAAGATTGTTATTAATCCAATTAATGTAGAAAGTCCTGCTATTATAGTTAAAATAATTGGTAAGAATTCCATATAATCACCTAATAAATATATGCATTTAACCATTTTTTTATTTGGTAAAAATTGTATATTTAATATTAAACATTTGAGTATTACTCCCTACTCTTTTGTAAATAATAATCATAGGTGGTGAAGAAAATATGAGTAATGCTAGAAATAACGCTAGAAATAATAGCAATGCTAGAAACAATGCAAGAAACAACGCTAGAGGTTGCAATAGTAATGCCAATGCTAACAGAAATTCAAAAAATTCTAGAAGCAATAAAAACTCAAATAATAACGCACGTTAGTTTAAAAAAAAGAGTGATGCATATATGTCACTCTTTTTTATTTCTAGGAAAATAGTTTTTATAACTTTCTTTTAAATATTTATTAGATAAATGAGTATAAATTTGTGTAGTTTTAATGTCTTCATGACCAAGAAGTTCTTGTACACTTCTTAAATCTGCTCCATGCTCTAGTAAATGTGTTGCAAAACTGTGTCTTAACATATGAGGACTAATTTCTTTTTTTATTCCCGTAACTTTTTTTATTTCTTCTAAATTAATATAAAAACCTTGTCTTGTTATTTTTGTTCCCTTATTATTTATAAAAAGATATTCAATATTTTTGCTTTTTAAAAACATATCTCTATATGTATTTAAATATAATTCTAAATATATATTTGCAATTTCTCCAAAAGGCATAATTCTTTCTTTATTTCCTTTTGTAATACATCTTAAAATTGAATTATGTAAATCAATATCACTTACCTTTAAATCACAAAGTTCACTAACTCTCATTCCAGTAGCATACATAAGCTCAATCATTGCTTTATTTCTATAATCATATTTAGTTTTACATTTAAAATTTAATAATTTTTCTATTTCTTCTTCAGTCAATGGAAATGCTTTCATTTGTTCATTTCTCATCATTCTTTCTTTTTCCTCTAATTCCTTGTCTAACTCTTTTTCTTTCAGATCTTTACCCTCCTGAATATATTTCTTTAATATCCTTTGATTTCTTAATGTCCTGGGACCTTAATATACTGCATACATAACAGGAGAAAGCAGCATATCTGCATAAATAAATCTACGTTCACTAGTTTCCGGTCAGCACCTTCCGTAGCTGCTCGACCTTTTTGAGGAAAAGATCGTTGAGATCGATAATTTCCTCGTCGCTGTACTTTCCACTCTTGATCATCTTGGTTGCTGTGGATATAGCCATTTTGCTGCTAGTGTTCTAATAGACTGAATAAGTTTTTAAATCTCGATAATTTGCAGATGAATATTCACTCACTTTATCTACTCTAACAAATTCTTGTTTTCTCCATTCATATATTTCAAAATAATCATTGATTTTTAAACATAAAATTGTATCATTCGCATATACCTCATTTCTTAAATCTTCAATTTTCACCTTCGCAATATCCTGTAGTATGGTTTCATCTGGTATTTCTTCTAATTCTTGTGTTTTTGAAAAAATAAAGTCCTGAGACATATGACTATAATCAACTGTGCTAGCTCTGTTGTCAATATAAAATGCTCCATAAGACTATGTTTTGTAGAAATGACGTTCCATGAGCATCTGATCAATTTATAATCTACTGCATCTGCTCCTGCACCAACAACAATAACTTCACTATAATCTGATGACAGGACATGATTCGTATCACATAACAACATTATGCTCTTTTGCAATTTTTTCAACGATACCTACCACTGGACAGGCATCTGCATCAACAAATATCTGCACTAGTTCCTCTCCATTTCTTTTTGAATCCATGTCATAATTACATCTACAAG
>USDC01000096.1 GCA_900553435.1 uncultured Mycoplasmatota bacterium | reverse complement strand
TTTTCAATAAAACCTGCCACCAGTATAATTACTCTGTTTCTTTTTGTCCATGTTTTCTATAACTAATATTATTATTTTCTTTTTCCCTATCCCCTATTATTAAAGTATAAGGGATTTTCTTAATTGTGCTTTCTCTAAGCTTATATCCAAGTTTTTCATCTCTTTCATCTAAGTTTACTCTTATATTATTTTCTTTTAATAAATCATAGATTTCTTCGCAATATTTTAAATGAAATTCATTATTTACTGGAATAATATTTACTTGTACTGGACTTAACCAAGTTGGTAAACATCCTTTTGTTTCCTCTAAATAATATGCCATAAATCTATCTAAGCTACCAAGAATTGCTCTATGAATTACAACTGGTGTTTTTTTGTTTCCATCACTATCAATGTATGTTAAGTCAAATTTACTAGGAAGACAAAAATCAAGTTGACAAGTAGAAAGAGTATACTCATTCCCTACTGCTGGTTTTACCTGTACATCTAATTTTGGTCCATAAAAGGCTGCCTCTCCTATTTTTTCTTCATATTTAATACCTAAATTATTTAATACTTTTCTTAACATATCTTCAGCTTTTTCCCACATTTCATCGTCTTGAAAGTATTTTATTTTATCGTTTTTATCTCTTAGTGATAACTCAAAATGGTAACTATTTATACCAAGAGTGTTATATACATCAAGTATTAAATCAACTACTTCTTTAAATAAAGGTTCTATTTGCTCTAAAGTACAGAATAAATGAGCATCGTTTTGGCAAAAAGTTCTCACTCTTTCTATTCCTTTTAAAGCGCCACTTGCTTCAAACCTACAGTCTCTTGCGATTTCACCAATTTTAATTGGTAGTTCTCTATAAGAATGAAGTGCATTAGAATAAATCATCATATGGTGAGGACAATTCATTGGACGTAAAACAAATTCCTCATTATCAATTTTCATTGCTGGGAACATATCATCTTTGTAGTGATCCCAGTGTCCGCTTGTTTTATAAAGTTCAACATTTCCTAAAGGTGGTGTTAAAACATGCTTATATCCAAGATTTTTTTCTTTTGCTTTTATATAGTTTTCTAATTCTTCCCATATTATATATCCATTTGGTAAAAATAAAGGTAATCCTTTTCCTACAAGGTCGCTACTCATAAATATATCTAGTTCTTTTCCAAGTTTTCTATGGTCTCTTTCTTTTGCTTCTTCAAGTAAATTCAAATATTCTTCTAGGTCTTCTTCTGTCTTAAAACAAACTCCATAAATTCTTTGTAAAACCTTGTTATTTGAGTCTCCCTTATAATATGCTCCACTATGTTTAAGCAGTTTAAAATATTTACATTCTTTTACTGTATCCACATGAGGTCCTCTACATAAATCAGTAAAATCTCCTTGAGTATAACAAGTAATTATTTCATCTTCAGGAAAGTTTTCTATTAAATCTATCTTGTATGGATCGTTTTTAAACATTTCTAAAGCTTCTTCTTTATTAAGTTCTTTTCTTACTATTCTTTTTCCATCTTTTATGATTTTTTTCATTTCTTTAGTGATTTTTTCAATATCTTCTTCATTTACTATTTTATCTCCTAAATCAATATCATAATAAAAACCACTATCAATTACTGGACCTACCCAAAATAATGCATCAGGATACAAGTGTTTTACAGCTTGCGCAAGAACGTGGGCACAACTATGATTTAATTTACTTAATTCTTCATTTTCCTTTATATTTATCATTTTACTCCTCCTTATAAATAAAAAAGGATAGTACCAAGGAGTGCTTATGCACGGTACCATCCTTTTATTCACTTAATTTTTTTAACGACATAGCCGTAGTGTATTAAACTCTCTCCAAGGTAGTAATTATTATTTTTTTTAATTAGTTTTCACCAACCACTAACTCTCTATATAAAAATAAATAATAATCATGTCCTCTTCTTCAATTTAAATATTATAATATATTTTATTCTTCGTCTTTATTTATTTTTACTACTTCTTTTCCTTTATAAAAACCGCAGTTAGTACAAGCTCTATGAGGTACTGTTACTTCTCCACAGTTTGGACAAGTAATTGTAGTAGGTTTTTTAACTTTTAAATTTGCTCTCCTACTATTTTTTCTTGTCTTACTAACTCTTCTTGCTGGTACTGCGAATAATTGAATATTAAGTTTCATTTTATTCCTCCTCTTTTAATAATTCTTTTAGCTTATCAAACCTAGGATCAGTATGTTTTTCTTCTTCCAAAAAACTCCAACCCTCTCCTTCTGTTTTTATCTTAGCATTTTCTTTTACAACCCTAAGAGGGATCTCCAGTACTATATTTTCCCATATTATTGATGTAATATCAAGTAAATTTGAATTATTTTTTTCAAAATCTTCTATTTTTTCAATATTTTCATTAACATCAATATTAAAATCATAGTCTACATCTTCTAGACTTACTGCACAAGTAAGCACCATTGTCCCCTTTATATTCATACTTATTTCAAAACCATATTCTCCTGCGTCTATAACTTTACCTGATGCATAAACATTTTTAAGTTCTTTTACCTCAGTTGTTTTAACAAGTTCATCTGGCACTATTACTTCTCCCTCAAAAGTAATTGAACCAACATTCTCGTTTATTAATTTACTTATATCTATATTCATATCTTCACCTATTATAATTGTAACAAAAATTTTTGTTTTTTTCTAGTTTATTTAAGTCTCTTTACTCTTTGTAGTTTTGGTAATTCTCTATTTCTTTTTTCAGTTTCTTCTTTTTCTATTTCTTCTATTTTTTCTTTCCAATCCAAAAAATGTAGGGCAGTATAAATTATATTTTCATCGCGTAATATTGAGTTTTGTGATTTTTCATAACTTCTTTTAAAATAATCATAACTTCCTTTTTCGTTTCTATTATAAAATTCCAAAGTTTTATTTTCTTCGTCTTTCCTTACAATAGAGTCTCTTAATATTTCACGATTTAAATACTCTGTTTCTCTAAAAATTCTTATTCTTTCTATATAATCATAGTATTTTTTAATAACTAATAATTTTTTAAAATCACCATTTATAACTATTCTACTATGTGTTCTTATATCATCTTCCTTTTTTTCTAATCTGTAATTTTTTAAATGTCTTTTTTCATCACTAAAATAATACTTAATAAAATTTTTAATACCACCAGGTCTGTAGTTTTTTCTAACTTTGTATTTCATTTTAACCCTTCTTTCCAAAGTCGTATTTTAACACACATTAGTATTTTATTCAAATTAATGTTAAAATATAATTGGTGATTTTATGAAAGCAGTAGGTATCGTTGTTGAATACAATCCTTTTCATAACGGACATTTGTATCAAATTAAAAAAATAAAAGAAAAATATAAAGATTTTGCTATTGTGGTTGTTACATCATCAAGCTTTACTCAAAGAGGTAGCGTGTCAGTTTTAAACAAAATAGAAAAAACTAATGTTGCTTTAGAATATAAAGTAGATTTAGTTATTGAACTTCCATTCCCCTTTAGCACACAATCAGCTGACACATTCGCATATGGAAGTATTAAAATATTAAATGAATTAAAAATTGACACTTTAGTTTTTGGTAGTGAATCAAATGATTTAAATAAATTAACAAAAATTGCTAAAACTCAAATAAATAATAAAGAATTTGATAAATTAGTAAAAAATTATATTAAATCGGGAATAAACTATCCTACTGCACTTAATAAAGCAATAAAGAAATTAACAAATTTAGAAGTAAGTGAAGCAAATGATTTACTTGGTATTTCTTATATAAAAGAAATAATAAAAAACAATTATAATATTAAAATAGATATTAAAATAGATATCATTATAATAAGGAGAAAAAAGTGAAGGATTTGGTTATTTTGGGCGGAGGCTCTTTTGCCAAGCTTTTGCATTGCTAT
>USDC01000095.1 GCA_900553435.1 uncultured Mycoplasmatota bacterium | reverse complement strand
GTACTAGATGAGTCTATGGTACCAGTATATTATAGTGATGCAGATAGTACATGGAAAGTCGCAGATAAAGAAAATAAAAGTACAGAACATAAGTGGTATGATTATGAAGAAAAAATGTGGGCCAATAGTGTAACATATGACCATACAAAAATATTAGATTTATCAGGCAAAAATAATACTGGAGAAATATATAGTGCAACATATACAAACGAAGGAATGTATTTTGATGGAGTAGATGATCATGTAGATGTAGGATATGCAAATTATGACTTTAATAATCAGTTAACTGTAATAGCTAGATTTAAAACTGAAGAGTATAGTCCTACAGGAGGAGTTATAGTAGATAATTATATTCATACAGATGGAGTTGCAACTGGTTTTGAACTTTTTGTAGGATCAACTGGGAGAATAGTTTTACAATTTTTTAATAAAGAAAACGGGACAAATGTAAGAGTTAGTGTTTCGAGTGAAATAACGGAATTAAACACATGGTATACCGCAGTAGGAACATATGATGGAAGTACAATGAAAGTTTATGTTGACGGAGAATTAAAAGGAGAAAAAAAATTAACTCCAGAAGAGATGAATGGTATTAACTCTCGGTCATCGATTTGGCTTGGGGCAAACCCATATGATGGAGGAATGCACTTATATAATGGAACAGTAAGTGATGCAGTAGTAATAAATGATGTATTAACAGAAGAAGAAATAAAAGAAAATTATAGTAGAGAAGTAAATTATAAAGAAAATGATAAAACTCTTTTTGCGTATGACTTACAAGGATATGAAGGAAGAGAAGCAGGAAGTATAGTTCCAATGGAAATGATAGAAACAATGCAAGTGTGGATACCAAGATATAAATATAAAGTTTATAACTATAACAGCGCAGGCGAAAATAAAACTAAATTTTCTGTTACAGAATTAAAGTTTGAAAAAGGAACAAACACGACAGGAAAAATAAAATGTGTTGATAATATACAGGGAGAAGATGGAAATGGAACAAGTGAAACTTGTACTTTAAACGGAGAAGAGTGTACAGATAATTTATGTAATGGAGTGTATTACACACACCCTGCGTTTACTTTTGGAGATAAAGAGTTAGAGGGAATATGGGTAGGAAAATTTGAAGCGAGCGCAGAAGAAAACTCAGAATGTTATAAGACTCCATCCGCAGCAAATTGTAATAAGATAATACAATTAAAAACAGTACCAGATGTTATATCGGTTGGAGCTATGAATATGTCTAATATGTTTGATAGCATAAAACAAATGAATAGTACAAATAATGTGTATGGATTTACGAAAAATGAAGATGTTCATATGATAAAGCTTAAAGAATGGGGAGCAGTTACTTTGTTTTCGCGTTCTAATTATGGTACTGTAGTAAATGGAGTAATAAATCATGTATATAAGAATAATAGCTCATCACACTATACTGGTAGAAGTGGGGGAGTATTAAATGAAACAGCAAATGCAAGTGGAACATATAGGTATAATGAAATAGGAACTGGAACAAAAGCAAGTACAACACATAATATATATGGAATATATGATATGGTTGGAGGTTCTTGGGAAGCAGTAATGGCAAATATTGTAGGACCGGATGGAAAAACTAGAATGAGTGGCTTTGACTCAAATAATGGTAACTCTGGTTATTCAGGACTAGCTTACGATTCTGGAACATATACAGAAATCACTGGGAAAAATTATCCGGAAGATAAATATATAGATATGTATAGTTATGGAACAGCAAGTGACTTAAAACGCGGAAAGTTAGGGCATGGTGATAGAGAAAATCCGTCTAACATGACAGTTTATGCTGAATATCCATGGCTTTTAAAAGGTGGAATGTATTCTACTGCTTCTGTTTATTTAAACGGAGCAGGAGTATTTTCAGGTTCGTCAATTTCCTTAGTTAGATCAACAAGAATAGTGATAACAAATTAACTAACTATGACAAAAAAACATAAAGTGCCTGTCAATTGCGGGGGGGGTAGACTTATATAAAATAAACTACAGAAAA
This sequence comes from uncultured Mycoplasmatota bacterium, assembly GCA_900553435.1. Taxonomy (GTDB): domain Bacteria; phylum Bacillota_I; class Bacilli_A; order RF39; family UBA660; genus UMGS1611. The sequence goes on along the minus strand of USDC01000095.1, from coordinate 1,930 downwards.
CTGTAGTTTTTTGGTGGTTTTATGAAGAAAATAATTATTGTTTTAATAGTGTTTAGTTTAATATTTATTTCTTTTTTTGTTTTTAAAAAAGAAGAAGAAAAATCAAACAAAAATATAAGTGTAATACTAGAAACTGAAGAAGGAAACATAGAGAGTAATACATTTCCAAGTAATGAAGACTATGAATACTTAAGTACAGAATGTGAAAATACAAGTGATTTAGTAAATGTGAATTTTGATGAAAACGCATGGAAACTAAACTTAAATGTAGAAAGAGAAAGTATTGATGGAAAATTTAATTGTACAATACACTTTAAAGAAAAAATCAAGTTTGCACAAGATATAATTATTGATAAGTATTCTGTTGATAACAATGAGGGATTAATAAAAATAAATCAGCCTGCCACAGTTCAAACACCAGAATTAGTTGAATACAGATATAGCGGAAGTAATGAAGAGGTTAAAAACTATGTGAGTTTTAATGGAGAAACATGGAGAATAATTGGAGTATTTGAAGTAGAAGACGAAAACGGGAATTTTGAAAAAAGACTTAAAATAATGAGAAATGAATCAATTGGTGCATATTCTTGGGATGCCAGTGCAGAAGATGTAAATGAGGGTCAAGGAGCAAACCAGTGGGGTGCAAGTGGTTCATATACTAATGGTGCGGATTTAATGAGAATTTTAAACCCAGGATATGAAAGTAAAAAATATGGAAATAGCTTATATTATAATAGAGGAAAAGGAAGCTGTTATTATACTCATGTTTCTTTTGATACTCATATTTCGCCATGTGATTTTACTAAAACGGGGTTAAAAACTGAATCAAAAGATTATATAGATAAAGTAAAATGGTATACAGCTGCAGTAAACTCTGATAATACAAGTAAAGAGTTTTATAAAGAAGAAAGAGGAAATTTAGTCGGATTAAGTGAAGAAGATGGAATAACTAGAACTACATCATGGATTGGTCTTGTGGGACTAATTAGTATTTCTGACTATGGTTATTCTAGTAAAGATTGTTATAATGATTATTCTCTTTATGATTATAATTCAGAAAGTTGTACTTCAAGTTCATGGATGTTAGCTCATGAATTTGAATGGACTATAACACCTGCTGCTGGATTTGCAACAAGAATAATTTACATCTCAGATGATGGTTCTATTGGAAGAAACTTAGGTTATTATCATGATATTATAAGACCCGTAGTTTTTCTTAAAACAAATGTAAAAATAATTAGTGGAAGTGGGGTAGAAAGTGATCCATATATTTTAGAGTTAAATTAAAAAATGCCTTTTGGCATTTTTTTATAAAAATATTAATACAAACATTCCTAAGAATAAACAGTATATACTAAACCATTTGAAATTACCTGTTTTAACTAAATTTGCAAACCATTTAATTGTAAAGAATGTAACTACTAATGAAACTATAAATCCAATAGAATATGGAAGTAATATTTCATTTAAATTTCCAGCTTCAATTAAATCTTTTATCCCCAATATAATTGTTCCAAAACTTACTGGAATATATAACATAAATGAATATTTGAAGGCACTTTCTCTTTTTAAATTTCTAAATAATGCAGCTATTAAAGTTGAACCACTTCTACTAATACCAGGAATAACTGCGATTACTTGTACAAGTCCAATTATAAGAGCATCTTTCCAATTTAAATCTTTATCTTTCTTTTCACCTTTGATATTTCTAACAAGGAAAAGAAATAATGCGGTAACTAAAAATGCAATTCCCACAATTTTAATATTTGATAAAGCTGTCTCAATTTCATCTTTAAATAATAATCCAACTATACCAATAGGAATGCTACCTAAAATAATTAACATACAATATTTAAATTCATTATATGTTGTTTTTTTTGTGTCTTTTTTAAAAATATAGCTAAAGAAACTTTTTAATAGTTCTAATATA
>USDC01000094.1 GCA_900553435.1 uncultured Mycoplasmatota bacterium | reverse complement strand
AAACTCCTTATACAAATTAATATAACTATTTATGTGGTACCCAATTAAATAAAAAAACAAAATTTAGTGGGACTCTTACTGGACTTTTTGGTGTAGCATCATTAGGTGCTGCGGGAGAAATGTTTATTCAAAATGGAGATATGTTAGAACCGAGCGTAATTAGTGCTTGTAGTGGTGGTGCGGCTGTATATTCTATATATGTATTATATAGAGCTTTAAAGGAAAGAAATGAATTAAAAAAATATCATAAGTATCTAGAATTGCTATCAACTGGTAAAATTACTTTATCTGGTAGCGATATTAAAGATCCTAGTATTTTTGATGGAACACATTTCGAAAACTGTGATCTTAACTTTAACTCTATTGATGAATGTAGTTTAAAAGAATTAGAAGAAATTTATGAAAGAGCAACTAAAGAAAAAATGCCTTTTGTAAGGACAAATAAAAATGGTAAGTAATGCTTACTTTTTTTTATGAAAAATTGATGAAACAATTTATTTTTTCTATAAAAAAGTTGTATACTCTAAACTTTGTGATATAATTATTATGGGAGGTATATTATGAAAAAGCATGGCTTAATCAAGATCTTGTCTCTTATAGTTGTACTTTTAGTTATTCTTAGTTGGATAATTCCAGTTAGTCAATTTACAGGGACAGAAATGGCTAAAGCAGATATTACTAGAGTTGGATTTTTTGATCTAATTAATTATCCGTTTTTAGCATTTCAATTGTTTATTCAAATGATCTTATTTATCCTTGTTGTTGGTGGCTTTTATGCAATACTTAATAAAACAGGAAAATATACATCATTGGTTGAAGCAATTGCAAAAAAATTGAAAGGAAAGGAAGTACCATTTTTAGTAATAGTTGCATTCTTATTCGCAGGATTTAGTTCAGTATTTGGTTTTTCAGTAATGTTATTTATTTTTATACCATTTATTGTTTCTATTATATTCTTTTCCATTTGGACTAAAATGCAAACCTAGATTTTCTGTATTAGTTGGTGTTATTGGTTCTACCTATAACTTATATATAAGTGGTTATGTTAATCAAATGCTTACACTTAACTACACAGACCAATTGGTTGCTAAAATAGCTTTATTTGTATTAGCATTTGCTTTATATATAATGTTTACTATTAAATATGCAAATAAAGTTAAAAAGAACGCTAAAGAAAGTATTCTTCCAGAAAAAACAGAAGATGAATTCTTAGGTGAAAAAACTAAAACTAAGAAAAAAACATGGCCAATAGTACTTGTAATGTCATTGTTATTTGTAGTATTTTTCATGGGAACAGTACCATGGTCAGACGTTTTTGGAATTACAGTATTTACTGAATTTAATGAATGGCTACTTACTTTAGAAGTTGGTGGACATACAATTGTTTCTTACATCTTAGGACAAATTGGTGAACTTGGAACATGGTATTATGGAGAAGTAACTTTAATGGTAATGATTGCAACTGTTATAATTGCATTAGCTTATAAAGTTAAATTTAATGATGCAGTTGATGCTTTCGCAGAAGGTACTAAAAAAGTAATTAAACCAGCAGTTGTTATGACACTTGCAATGGTAGTTGTAATAATTACTGCATATCATCCATTCTTTACAACAATTGTTGATGCAATCATTGGTTGGATGGATACATTTAATATCATTACAGTTGTTTTACTAACTATTATTGGTGCCATTGGTTCAGTATTTAATGTTGAAATGGTTTACTTATCTCAAAGCGTAATTCCATATCTAGGTGTATTATTTGCTGATTCTACACCAATTATAGCAGTATTATTCCAAGCTATCTATGGTGTAACAATGTTTGTTGCTCCAACAAGTTTAATGGTAATTTTAGGTCTTGAATATCTTAAAATACCTTATAAGACATGGTTAAAGTTTAGCTGGAAGTTAGTTTTACAAATACTAGCAGTAATATTAGCTGTAGTAATTATACTTACTTTAATATAAGTTATGAAAACGGGGTATCCCGTTTTTATTTTTTATGTTTATAAACGCTTTCTTTTTCACATAATATTTAAAGGAGGCAATTATGAATGAGTATACTTTAGATTTAAAAAAAGTTTTAAAAACAGCAGAGTTAAAAAAAATAGAACTTAATTCAAAGTTTGTTGGTACTGAACATTTTATTCTTAGTTTATTAAAAACAGATAATAAATCATCTAAAATATTAAATTCATTTAATATTTATTATGACGAATATAAAAAACATATTAAAAAAACCGAAAATAATAATTTAAAAAAAATAATTATATATTCTCCTTCTTTTAAAAAAATAATTGATAATGCAACTACTTTTTCTAAAGAAAATAAAATAAATTCTTATCATGTATTATTATCCATATTAGAAGATAGAGATACTTTAGGAACTAAAATTCTAGAAAAAATGAATTGTAACTTAAATGAATTATATTTAAAAATCAAAAAAAATACTAATATAAAAGAAAAAGAATATCTAAAAGAAATTGGTGTTAACCTAAATGCTTTGGCAAAAGAAGAAAAATTAGAAAAAGCAGTAGGAAGAGAAAAAGAAATAAAAAGAATGATAGAGATTTTATCAAGAAAAAACAAAAATAATCCATTACTTATTGGAGAAGCAGGTGTTGGTAAAACTGCGATTGTTCATGAACTTGCTTATTATATAGTGAATAAGAAAGTACCTGAAAAATTAAAAGATGCAGAAATAATATCTATAAGTATGGCCTCTTTAGTTGCTGGGACTAAATATAGAGGTGAATTTGAAGAAAAACTCGGGAAAATTATAAAGGAACTTGAGGGTAACTCTAATTTAATTCTTTTTATAGATGAGGTTCATACATTAGTAGGTGCTGGTGGTGCAGAAGGAGCAATAGATGCATCTAATATTTTAAAACCAGCTCTTTCAAGAGGGAATTTAAAGTGTATTGGAGCTACTACCATAAAGGAATATAAAAAATTCATTGAAAAAGATAAAGCATTAGAAAGAAGATTTCAAAAAATATATGTTGAAGAACCAGATATAAATGAAACAACTTATATTTTAAAAAATATAAAAAAAGAATATGAAAAATTTCATAATGTAAAAATAAATAATGAAATATTATCTCTTATTCCTGTGTTATCTAAAAAATACATAACAAATAGAAAAGAACCAGATAGAAGTATAGATATTTTAGATGAGGTTTGTTCTAAAGCAAGTGTTAATTTGTGTAATGATTTTTGTGAAAAATTACTTTTAAAGAAGAAAGTACTTGAACAAAGAAAAAAAGACTCTTTAATTATTGAGGATTACCTAACAGCCTCAAAAATAAAAAAAGAAGAATTAGAAATAGATAAAGAATTAAAAAAAGAGAAAAAAAACAAAATAATTCATGTAACTAAAGAAGATTTAAAAAAAGTATTAGAATTTAAAACCAATATGGTAATAACTGAATTATCAGATAATTCTTACAATTATAATAAAATAAAAAAAGAACTAAAAAAAGAAGTAATTGGACAAGATGAAGTAATTAATAAAATTATTGAAATAATAAAAATGCGTGAACTTAATATAAATTATAATAAACCATTATCATTTATTTTTAATGGAAGTAGTGGAGCAGGTAAAACATTTTTAGCAAAATCACTTTCCAAAAATTTAAAATACAATTTAATAAAACTTGATATGAGTGATTATAATAATGAGGCAAGTATTAATAAAATTGTAGGAGCACCACAAGGTTATATTGGATATAATGATGTTAATACTGTTTTTGAAAGTGTAAGTGAAAAACCAAATAGTTTAATAATATTAGATGAGTTTGATAGAGCAAGTACTAAAGTTTTAAATTTATTTTTAAATATATTAGATGAGGGGTATTTAACAACTTCTAAAGGTGATGTAATTGATTTTAAAAATTGTATTTTTATATTAACAACTAATTATTTAAACAAAGAAAATAATATTGGTTTTAATAAAAAGGTAAAAGTTAACTCTGAAAAATTTAGTGTAGAG
>USDC01000093.1 GCA_900553435.1 uncultured Mycoplasmatota bacterium | reverse complement strand
ATGGAGAGTGGGTTGTAGATAACTTAAATAATGAGACAATTTTAAAAATTCATGGAATATACAAAGATTAAATTATTTAGTCTTTTTTTAATGCTTTACTATATAAAAAACATATTATATAATGAAACTTAGAAAAGGATGGTAAATGTGGATAAAAATAAATTTTTTAACAAAAATAATGTTTTGTTGTTTATTATTATTCTTGTAATTGTTGTTTTACTAAATATTATTGGACTTGCTTTGATAAAAGAAAATGTTACAAAAAATGAAGAAAATAAAAATATTGAAACAAAAACAGATTACAATCTAAAATACAATGGATATTTATTTACTATTCCTTTATCTTTACAACATGAAATTATTGAAGATAACTTATTAATTTCAAATAAAGTAAATAACTGGGAAGCTTCTACAATAATTGTACCTATGGATTATGAAACGATTTATAAAAATGAGAATAAAGAAAAAAACTTGAAAGACAAAGATATAAAAGTAAAAGATATATTAGAAAAAACATATGCGGGAACAACGTATTTGACAATACAAATTACTTATAATGATGAGAACGCTTTACTTGCAATTTCTAACCTTTCGGGTGGCAATAGTATAATGTTTGTTATTACTAATCAAGATAATGATTATTATTATAATTCGTTAGTTGAATTATCACCAGTGGTTAAAAGTGCTAGTTACTATGGGGAAAATTCAAAAGTGATTTTAAGCAAATTTAATAAAGAAGATATTATATCATCTCTAATGGGATAATATAATATTTTTTTTCATAAATTTATTAGGTGAGTTACAAATGAAAAAAGTTTTAATACTTTTACTTTTTTTATCTTTTATACCAATTAAATTAAGTGCTGCGGAAGCAGAAATAGTTATGGATATGGATAGTGGAAGAATTCTTCATGCAAAAAATATTAATGATAAGCATTTAATCGCAAGTACTACAAAAATAATGACGGCAACAATCGCTTTAGAAAATGCAAAACTAAAAGAAAAATACACAGTAGGAAATGAAATAAAACAAGTATATGGTTCTAGTATGTATTTAACAGTTGGAGAAAAGCTTACTTTAAAACAATTATTATATGGATTATTACTTAGAAGTGGAAATGATGCTGCGATAGTAATCTCAAACAATGTTTGCAAAAACGAAAAAGACTTTGTATCTTTGATGAATAAAAAAGCAAAAGAACTTAAAATGAGTAATACAATTTTTAGTAATCCTCATGGGTTAGATGAGAAAACAAAAAATATTTCAACAGCTTATGATATGGCTCTTCTAACTAAATATGCCATGAAAAATAAGGAGTACCGAAAAATAACAAGTACAAAAAAGATAAGCTTTAAAACTAATAAAAGAGATTATACTTTATATAACAAAAACAGATTGTTAATTACTTATAAACCATGTACTGGAGGAAAAACAGGATATACAACAAAAGCCAGAAGAACTTTAGTAACAACAGCTAGTAAAAATAATTTAGATTTAGTAATTGTTACTATAGAAGATGAAAATAAATTTTCTACTCATGAGGCTTTATATAATAAATATTATAAAGAATATAAAAATTACAAAGTTCTTGATAAATATACTTTTAGTGTAAAAGGAAAAAATAAATATAGTCCTTATCACTTATATATAAAAAATGATTTGTTTTTACCTTTAAAAAAAGAAGAAAAAGATAATTTAGAATTAAATATTATTTTAGAGGATAAGAAAAAAATAAAAGACAATACAAAAGTTGGATATGCACAAATAAAATATAAAGAAAATATACTTGGTAAAAGAGCAATATATGCATCTAAAAAAGAAAATGAAAATAGTTTTTGGTATAAATTATTTCGCTAAACTTGTAAAAATAATGTAAGTTTTATATAATTATGTTGGTGAAGAAAATGATACGTTTACAAAAAGCAATAAGCGAAGCGGGAGTTTGTTCTAGAAGAGAAGCAGAAAAATTAATTTTACAAGGTAAAGTAGAAGTAAATGGTATGATTGTAAAGACTTTAGGAACTAAAGTAAAAGGTGATGATGTAATATTTGTAAATGGTAAAGAAATATTAAAAGAAGAAAAAGAATATTATTTACTTTATAAGCCTAGAGGAGTTATTAGCTCTAGTAAAGATGAAAAGGGCAGAAAAACTGTAGTAGATTTAATAGATACTAATAAGCGTCTATTCCCAGTAGGAAGACTTGATTATGACACAAGTGGTATCATTTTACTTACTAATGATGGAGAACTCTCAAATAAACTTCTTCATCCAAGTAAATCAGTTGAAAAAACATATGTAGCTAAGGTAGAAGGTCTTGTTATAAAACCAGAGATTAAAAGATTAGAAAATGGTATAAATATAGATGGTATAAAAACCAAAAAAGCAAAAGCAAAATTAATAAAATATGATAAAAAGAATGATAGTAGTTATATTAAATTAACAATAACTGAGGGAAGAAATCATCAAGTTAAAAAAATGTTTGAAGAGATAGGACATGAAGTAAAAAAATTAAAAAGAGAAAGTTTTTCTTTTCTAGATTTAACTGGATTAAAGGTTGGAGAATATAGAAAGCTTAATACAAAAGAGGTAAAGAAACTTTATAGTGAAACAAATTTGTAAAATTTACGATAATTTACATAGTTATACTTAAAGTTCTTTTTTTATCTTTAATTTAAAGTTATAATTAAAATAGGTGGAGAAAATGAAAAAAAGTTTTAATAAAACAATTTTAGAAATAGGTATATTTTTAATTATTTTTATAATATTAATAGTAATTGCATTTGTAATTCTTGAAAAAACAGGGACAAATTTATTTGAAACCGGAAACGAAGAAGAACTTACTAATGATGAAATAGAAATTAAAAGAGAAATTACTAATTATTTGGCTAGTGCTGAAAAAGCAAATGATTTAGAGGGACATTGTTTTGCAAGTTTAGAAAATTATGGTTTTGATGATAAAGAAGAAAACACTTTATATATTCAATATTATTTCCAATGCTATAAACTTGGAGACAAAACAATAGAAACATTAAATGGATATACAATCCCAGCAAAAGTAGTAATGGAAAAAGATGGGGAGGATTACTCAGTAAAAGAAGTAATTAAACCTAGTGAATCTAATGCAAATACACTTTTCCCAGTAAAAATCGCAACAAAACTTAGTAAAGCAAAAGAAGATGGGACAATAAAAACTTTAAAAGATTCAGTTGATAAACAAGCAAAAGATTATTATGGAGACCTTAGTATAAGTTAAAAAAGTGCTGTTAAGGCACTTTTTATTCTATACTTATAGCTTCAGTTGGACACATTTCAACTGCATCTAATATTTCTTTTTTTTCTTCAGGTTCAACTTCTTCTTTTTTTACTTCGCTTAAACCCTCATCATCAAAATCAAAATAATCTGGGAAGCTATTAACACACATTCCGCATCCAATGCATTTATCTTTATCAACAATTAATTTTTCCATTAGTTCCTCCTAAGTATTATTATATATTAAATAACAGAAAAATCAATTTTAAGTTTAAAAAAAATCTAAACTATGTTATTATATATTATATGGTGATGCCCTATGGATAGGAGAATGGAAAAGTATAATAGTGATACTGAAGCAGAAGCTAAAGCTATTAGTAGAACTTCTAGAAATAAAAGACTCTATGATGAAATAAAAAATACTGAACTTACAAGGTTCAATTCTTTTAATAATGCAAGAGTAATAGATGAAGGGGCAAAAGAAATAGACCTTAATAAAATTAAAAAATACATTGAAAAAATAAATGATGAAAAAGTAGAAAAAAGAAGAAGCTTACTTGATACTAAAGGTCTTTATGAAGAAAGACATTTAGAAGAGGAAGAAGAAAAAGATTATGATTTAGTAAGTGTATTAGAAAAAGCTAGAGAAAAAAGAGAAATTGATTATGAAAAAGAAATGAAACGTATTCAATCTGAAATGAAAAAAATCATAAAACAAGAAAAAGAATCTCAAAAGATGTTAGAAGATG
>USDC01000092.1 GCA_900553435.1 uncultured Mycoplasmatota bacterium | reverse complement strand
ATTATTTTACAATTTTTTTCTAAAAGATAGTTTATTGTTTTTAAACTCTTTTTTATTTTAAAATTATCAATGATTTTTTTATTTTGTATTGGAACATTTAAATCACTTCTTAAAATTATTGTTTTTCCATCTATATTTATTTCATCAATATATTCCATGTTCTCTCCTTATAATATAATTATAATTAAAAAAAGAGAAAAAGTAAATTTCCCTTTATAATTTTTTTAATGTTCTAATCATTTGTGCAGTATAACCTGTTTCATTGTCATACCAAGCTACAACTTTAACAAGAACTTTATCATTATCTTCTATTACTTCTGTTAAAGCGGCATCTACTACGGCTCCTGCGGTTTGTCCAATAATATCACTACTCACTATTGGCATACTAATTATTTTTAAGGTTTCGTTTTCATTTTGTTTAAACATTGCGTTTATTTGTTCTTTAGTAGTTTTATTATTTAATTCAACAACTAAATCAATTAAAGAACCATCTTCTACTGGAACTCTATAAGCTGTTCCTTTTAATTTTCCATCTAACTCAGGTATTACTCTTCCAATTGCACTTGCAGCTCCAGTTGAAGTTGGAATAATATTAAATGCAGCCGCTCTACCACGTCTAGAGTTTATTCCTTTTTTATGAGGTATATCTAATGTTTCTTGATCATTAGTAATAGCATGCACTGTGCTCATATATCCCTTGTTAACCTTGTAATATTTATTTAATAAATATATTACTGGGGCTAGACAGTTAGTTGTACAACTAGCGGCACTTATAACATCGTCAGTTGGATTTATTAAGTTGTCATTTACATTATATACTATAGTTTTGCATTCATCTTTTGCCGGAGCAGAAATTATAACTTTTTTAGCTCCAGCTTTTATATGAGCCATTGCTTTTTCTTTAGATGTAAATTTTCCTGTACATTCTAAGACAACATCTATGTTTAAATCTTTCCATGGAAGATTTTCAGGTTCTTTTTCACTAAATATTCTTATTTTTTTATCATTAATATATATTCCATTTGTATCATATGCTATTTTCTTTTTTAAACTTCTATGTATTGTATCGTATTTCAAAAGATATGCTAGTTGAAGTGGATCAGTTAAATCATTTATTGCCACTACTTCTATATCTTCTTCATCAGAAAGTAACCTAAGTGCAACTCTCCCAATTCTACCAAAACCATTTATTGCAATTCTTTTCATATTATCCTCCTTAATTAAAGTAACTTCCACCAATAAATTCTCTTAATAAACTATCTTTAGGAACATATTCTCCTGGGATAGGATAGAAAGATTTTAAAAATTCTATTAACCTTCTTGCTTCTATATAATTTTCATCATCTTTTTTTACAGAGTGTAAGAGTGGTTCTACATATGTTCTAAGAACCCCTATTTCATAAATTAATGCTGTATTAAATATTAAATCTGCATCCTTAACAAATGGAAAAACATGCTTTTCTTCCCCTGTTCTTACTTTTCCCCAACTATCTAATGTTTTAGTTGGGTCACTGCCTCTAAACTGATGGTCTCTTAACATTCTTCTTAAAAGTCTTACATCAAGTGTAGAGATATGGTTATGTCTATCCATACTAAGAGGAGTAAATGGAGATGCATAAATTTTAAGTTTTTTATTTCTTGGGATTTCTTTAGTTAATTCTTCGTTCATAGTATGTAATCCCTCAATTATTATTATGTCGTTTTTTCCAAGTTTCATGTTTTTTCTGTTAAATTCTTTTTTACCAGTTTTAAAATTAAATACTGGCATATCAATTACTTCATCATTTAAAAGTTGTTTTAGTTGGTTATTAAAAAGTTCTATGTCAATTGCCTCAAGTAAATCATAATCATGTTTACCATCTTCTCCAATAGGACAGTTTTCTCTTTCTTTATAGTAATCATCTACAGATATTATAAATGGTGTAATTCCATAGGTTTTTAAGTAAAGTGCAATTTTGTTAGCACTTGTTGTTTTTCCGCTAGATGATGGACCACCAATTAAAACAATTTTTATTTTATCTTTTTTTTCAACTATTTTTTCAACTATTTTTTGTATTTTATTATTTTGTGTTATTTCGTTTATTTTGATAAATTCATCTATTTTGCTTTGAGCTACTAGTTTATTAACACTTGTAACATAAGGCACTTTTAATATTTTTGACCAATCGCTATATTCTTCAAAAACTTCTATCATTTTTTCAGAATGTTCATATTTAGGGACAATAAAACCTTTTCTAGGATAAGATAATACAAATGTATTTTCTTTTAAATATGTTAAGTTAAACTTTGTAATAATGCCCGTTCTTATTGGCATTCTTATATAAAAATAATTATAATATTTACCTAATTTATAAATAGTAACTGTATCATCATCATAATCATCATAATAATCTGCTTTTTCAAATTCTCCAATATTTCTAAAATATTTTGCAACACTTACAGTTGATGCATTAATTCTTGTTATTGGCATATCTTTTTCTACAATTTTTTTCATTTCTTCTTTAATTTGTAGAACGTCTTCTTCTGTTATGTCTTTGTTTATTTCTAAGGAACAATAAATACCTTTATCAATTGAATGTTCTGTTTTTACTGTAGCTGTATCACCATATAGTTTTTTTACAGCACAATCTAAAATAAATTTTAATCCTGCGATGTATATTTTTGAACCACTTCTGTCTTTTGCATACAAAAAAGTTATAGAAGCATCTTTTTCTATAATATAATTTAAGTCTACTAAATCAGAGTTAACTGTCGCAGCTATTACATCTTCTGTTAAATCCAAATGTTTAACAAGCGAGGATAGTTTAACTCTTTTATTTACTGTATACTCTCCATAATCTTGTATTTTAACAGTTACTTTGTCATTCATCGTTTCCCCTCTTATTCTATAGTTTATTTTATCACAAAAGATATGCTTTTAATACAATTTTTTGAATAAAAATATAAAAATGAAATAAAAATAATATTAGGAGGAAAAAATGATAATACCAACAGTTCTAGAAAAACATAATAATTATGAGAGAGCATATGATTTATATTCGAGATTATTAAATGACAGAATTATATTTGTAGAGGGAGAAATAACTGATTCTAGTGCCAATATAATTGTTGGAGAACTTTTATATTTAAATTCTATAAGCAAGGATGATATATATATGTATATAAATTCTCCAGGAGGTAGTGTAACTGCTGGTTTTGCAATATATGATACAATGAATTATATAGAAAGTGATGTATCTACCATTTGTATTGGTATGTGTGCTTCTATGGCAGCATTCTTACTTTCTAGCGGAAAAGAGGGTAAAAGACTAGCTCTTAAAAATAGTGAAGTCATGATACATCAACCGCTTGGAGGTTGCTCTGGTCAAGCTACAGAAATAAAAATAGCCGCAGAAAGAATTATTAAATTAAAAAAGAAGTTAAATAAACTTCTGTCATTAAACACTGGTAAAAGTGAAAAAAAAATTGAAAAAGACACTGAAAGAGATAATTTTATGAGTGCAGAAGAAGCATTAAGTTATGGTCTTGTAGACAAAATTATTTAGTCTTTTATCATTTCTTTTATTTTTCTAAATCTATGATTTATTCCACTTTTAGTTATTTTTTTTTCTGTTTCAGTTGATATAATACCTGCGAGTTCTTCTAATGAAGACTCTGGGTATTTTTGTTTATAATAAATTATTTCTTTTATTTTATCATATTGCGAACATATATTCTAGTATTAAAAAATACGAATTTCCAATATCTCTTCTTAACAATTTTACCGATCTTTAGAAAATTTCTCTTTATACGAAAACAAAGCTATCTATTACTAGATAGCTTTGCTCTGTTCCTAGGCTCTGTTTTATTTTCTTTCCATCTTTTCTCTTGATTACTCATGGAATATTCCGTACACACTTTGTATTTTTCCGTACACAATTTTTACTCAATTTTAATGAAATTTTATGAAAAAATACATCATTTTATGGTACTTTCAGTCCCTGAATTTGTACACACTTTTTCCTGTTTTTTTCTCGAAAAAGCCTATAAATAAAGGGTTTTTTCTATCGATTGTTGATAGCGGTGACTAAGGCATCGATAGATGCACGGATAATGTCGCTGTCGACGCCTGCACCCCAGGAAAGGGATCCATCCGGTTTCTGGATACCCAC
>USDC01000091.1 GCA_900553435.1 uncultured Mycoplasmatota bacterium | reverse complement strand
TGACATAGGAAGTTTATTTATCTTTTCACTGATTTCTTTTCTCATTCTATATGTAGTTTTTTGTGTGATATTTGTCATTATAAAACCTTGTATATAAGAAAATACCGCACTAATTATATAAATTATTATAAGAAAAGTTAAAATGCTTGCGATTTTTTCAAAATCAATACCACTTCCACCACTTATTTTACTTACTAGTCCGTTAAATAATTCAGTTGTAGCATCTCCTAGTATCTTTGGACCAATAATTGAAAATATTGTACTAAGTATTGCGAATATTACAACTATAATAAGTGGCCATTTATAATTTTTCATGTAAGAAAATAATTTTTTTAATGTTCCTTTAAAATCTTTTGCTTTTCTAAAATCTTGTTTTTTATGCTTCATATTCTAACTCCTCCTTACTAAGTTGTGAAAGAGCTATTTCCTTATAAACATCACAGTTTTTCATTAACTCTTTGTGTGTTCCCATACCAGCTACTGCTCCATCTTCTATAACTATGATTTGATCAGCTTGCATGATTGTAGAAATTCTTTGAGCTACTATAAATATAGTTGAATTTTTAAGTTTTTTACTTAAGCTACTTCTAAGTTTTTTATCTGTTTTATAGTCAAGTGCACTAAATGAGTCATCAAATATAAGTATTTGTGGTTTTTTAGCAATTGCTCTTGCGATTGCAAGCCTTTGCTTTTGTCCACCACTTACATTAGTTCCTCCCTCAGATATTTCGGTGTTAAATTTTTGAGGCTTATCTTTTATAAATTCCATAGCCTCACTTATACTAGCTGCTTCTTCTATTTCTTTTTCACTTAATTCTTTTTCTCCAAAAGCAATATTTGATTTTATTGTTCCAGTAAATAATCTGCTTTTTTGAGGAACATAACCGATTTTATCTCTTAAATCATGAAGTGTCACGTCTTTTATATTAATTCCATCTATTAATATTTTCCCACCTGTTGTATCAAAAAACCTTGGAATTAAATTTATAATTGTACTTTTTCCAGCACCAGTTGAACCAATAAACGCAGTTGTAGTACCTGGTTCTGCAATAAATGATATATTTTTTATTACATCCTCTTCTGCATCTGGATATCTAAAATATACATCTTTAAATTCAACTCTTCCTTTAACATTATTAAATTCTTTAGGATTAATGCTGTTTTTAACTATTACATCTTTATTTAATACTTCACTAATTCTTTTACCAGAAACTAAAGCTCTTGGAAGAATAATTGAAATCATTGAAAGCATTAAGAATGCTATTATTATCTGCATAGTATATGTGATAAATGCTAAGAGTGTACCTACTTGCATTACACCATTATCAATTTTATCTGCGCCTACCCAAATAATTAGTACACTAATTCCATTCATTACAAACATCATTGATGGCATCATTACTGTCATAACACGATTAACAAAAAGGTTAGCTTTTGTTAAGTTAACGTTTGCTTTATCAAATCTTTCTTCTTCACATTTTTCATTAGAAAACGCTCTAATAACAGGAAGACCAGTAAGTATTTCTCTAGATACTAAATTTAATTTATCCACTAATTTTTGTAGTATTTTAAATTTAGGAAGAGCTATACCAAATAATGTTCCAACAATAACAACGATTGCTAAAACGGCAATTCCAATTACATATCCCATTTCATTACCACTTATTTTTACAAAAGCACCTATTCCAATAATTGGAGCATATAAAACCATTCTAAGTAAAATAATTATAAGCATTTGTACTTGTTGAATATCATTAGTACTTCTTGTAATTAATGAGGCAGTAGAAAATTCTTTTAATTCAGCCTCACCATAATCCATTACTTTATGTACTACTTTACTTCTTAAGTCTCTACCAAATTTTGAGCCTACTTTACTTGCCAGATAGGCTATTACTATCATAATAACCATTGCTGCGAAAGCTATTAATATCATTTTTATACCAGTATCTATTATATAAGCAGTTTGAATATCATCAGTATTTATTCCCATACTTTCATAATCTTTTTCAAGCTTTCCTACATTCATACCAGTAACAATGCTTTCTTCAAGCTTATCGCTTTGCTTTTTAACTTCACTAGTAATTTTATTAAAGCTTTCATTGTCCATGTTTTTAAAAGCTACAAATATATCTGTAGTATTTAGTTTATTTTTAAGCTCTTTTATTTCTTTTGTATCACTTTCAAAAACTGATACTGAAAAAACTGCTGGAGATAAAATATCATTTAATTTTTCTCTGTCTTCATTTGATATTTCTTTTAGCTCATATACACTTTCCTTCGCAAGAACAGGATATTTTTCCAAATAAAGCTCTAAATCTGCTTTACTTAAATCATTTTCTGTAATTAAATTGTAATTACTTAACACTTCTTTTTTATCTTTATCATCTAAGAAAAGAAGTATATTATTTAAATCCTCTTCTGTTATTGCACTGTAAACAGAATCTTTAATACCACCTTGTTGTATACCAACATTTACAATGTTTGATGTATATTCTGGTAGTTTTAAATCACACATTGCTTGTAAAACAAGTAAAACTAAAATAAAAAATATAACATGTATTTCCTTAAATAGAATCTTTAATATCTTCATAAGTAACTTCCTCCTCTAATTTTTTTTCAAGTTTTTTTAAAATATTTAAGTAATTTTTTATTTCTTCTTTACTAAGTGCATCACTTAATATTTTTTCTTGTTCTTTTTCAAATTTTTCAATTGTTTTTACAGCTTTTTTACCCTTATTAGTAAGATAGACTTTATAACTTCTATTATCAGCAACATCTAGCTTCTTATATATAAAATCTCTTTTTTCTAACCTTTGGAGAGTTTTAGTAATTGTTGCTTTTTCTCTATTACTTTTAATTGCAATGCTTGAACTTTTAATACCTGGATTATCTCTTATAATTTCAAAAATAAAATGCCATGATGGATGAACTTTAAGTTCAGAAAAAGTCTTAATATTTTTCTTTAACACAAAAAAAGTTATTCTTTTATATAATTCATTTATTTGTTTGATTTCGTTTTTCATTACTCCTCCAATTTAGTTAGCCGACTATCATTATATAATTATATTCTTAACTTGTCAAAAGATTTCACAAAATTTTCAAAAAAAGAATGTAAGTGTATTGAACTTGCAAACAAAAAGTAAACACATCTTTTTTGTGTCTACTTTTATCTTACAACTTCAAAGTGTTATACATTCTTTTTATATCTTTGAAAATCAATAACTTTATTTTCTTGTTCTTCTTTAAAAATATTTTTAGAAAAACGTTCCTTTGAACTTTTATATAAACTTTCTTCATCAAGTAATGCTTCTTTTAAATATTCTTTTTTTATCATCGGACTATCCTCATATAATGCATAAGCAAATGCTCTTCTTAATATTCTTAATACTAATGCTGGGTTATTTTCTTTTTCATTGTATTTTCTATATCTTTTATTAGTAGTTTCTATTAAATTATTTATTATATAAGAAGTTTCTGTGTTATTAAATTCAAAATTTACATCTGTTTCCATTTCTAACTTTTTTATTTCTTCTTTAATGATAAAATAAAGTATTTCTTCATTAGGTTCTTTTATTTCAATTTTATTAAATCTTCTATTAAAAGCTTTATCTTCTTTTATTTTTTCATATTCTTCTTTAGTAGTTGCTCCAATCATTTTTATCTCACCACTGTTTAGATATGGTTTTAACATATCTGCTAAATCTAGATCTCTATCAGCGGTTGAGCCTGCTCCCATAACTGAGTGAAATTCATCTATGTAAAGTATAACATCATCTACTTCTCTTAATAAATCAATAATAGTACTTATTTTTTCTTCAAAGTCTCCCCTATATTTAGTACCAGCAAGCAAATAAGAAACATCTAACTTTAATATTCTTTTATCTTTTAACATGTTTGGAACTTTACCAAGTTTAATTAAATAAACAAGTCCATCAACAAGCGCGGTTTTTCCAACACCTGCCTCTCCTACAATTAAACTTGAAGTATTTGGAGTAAGTAGTGAAATCATAAGTTTTTTAAGTTCCTCTTCTCTACCAACTGCAGGATTAGATATATAAATTTTTTCATCTTGAAAAATTCCATATTCACTTAATTCAGCATGAATAGAATTTTTAAATGTTTCATCATAATAATCATCATAAAGCATTTCTTCTTCATTA
>USDC01000090.1 GCA_900553435.1 uncultured Mycoplasmatota bacterium | reverse complement strand
GGCTCATCAGGAATAAAATAAGGAGTTACTATATATATGCTTTTTTTAGCATCATTAATCATTTTTAAATATCCATCTCTTATATAACTATACTCTGTGTCAGGACCATTATAAACAAACTGAACTGTATCATTTCCATTAAATTTCACAGGATAAAATATTTCTTTTATTTCTTTTTTAGTTTTATTTTCGTCATATTTTCTTTTTAAAGTTAGTTTTTTTAAATAAATAAAATCTACTAAAAACTTACTTTGAATAAATAAAACTGAACTTCCCTCAATTTTAGCCCAAGTATCTCTCCAAGGTTTTATTTTTTTACTATGGTTTAAATACTCATCTGATATATTCATACCACCAGTATAAGCTATTTTAGAATCAATAATAACCATCTTTCTATGATTTCTATAATTTGATTGAAACAACGTTCTAAATAAACTTGGTAAATGTTTATAAACTTCTCCATCATATTTAATAATTTCTTTAAAATCTTTAAACCTAGATTTTAATGAACCTAATCTATCATAAGTAAATCTTACCTTTACTCCACTTTTTGCTTTCTCTTTTAAAATTTCTAAAAACTTTCTCCCAACATCGCTCTTAGTATTAAAAATAAAAAATGAGACATGTATAGTTTTTTTAGCATTTAGCATGTCTTTAAACATCTTACCCACAGCTTCATTCATATCACTGTAAACTTTAATATCATTATCGTTTGTTACAGTATTTAAAAAATTATAATCATTTAATACAAATAAATCATCAAATTTATTTAATTTCTTTATTTTAGTGTCTCTACTAATTTCTTCTAAAATATCTTTTTCAACTGCATCTAATTTATAAATTTTTCTAATTAATCTTAATTTTTGGGAAGAACCTAAGAAAAAATATAAAATAAACCCAATCAAAGGTAAAAAATTCAAAACTATAATCCAAGCTAATGCTGAAGTTGGATTTTTCTTTTCAATAAATATTATAGAGATAATCGCAACTAAATTAAAAAATAATATTAACCCTACTACAAAATATAACATTTTACACCTCAAATAAAATTATACCTTATAAATAAAAAAAGAGCTAGTAATTAATAGCTCTTAATTCCATATAACTTTCTGGATGTTTACAAACTGGACAAACTTTTAATGCATCTTTACCTCTGTAAACATGTCCACAATTTCTACAAATCCAAATAACTTCTTCGTCTTTATGAAATACTTTATCTTCTTCAACATTTTTAAGTAAAGTATTATATCTTTCTTCATGATGTTTTTCAATAGCTCCAACGCTTTCAAAAAGATAAGCTATTTCATCAAAACCTTCTTCTTTTGCTACTTTTGCAAATTCTGCATACATTTCTGTCCATTCATAATTTTCACCAGCTGCAGCATCTTTTAGGTTTTCTTCAGTAGTAGGAACGTCTCCTCCGTGAAGTTGTTTAAACCATAACTTTGCATGTTCTTTTTCGTTGTTAGCAGTTTCTTCAAAAATAGCTGCGATTTGTTCATATCCTTCCTTTTTAGCTTTACTAGCATAATAAGTATATTTGTTTCTAGCTTGACTTTCACCAGCAAATGCTGCCATCAAGTTAGCTTCTGTTCTACTTCCTTTTAATTCCATTTTTTTACCTCCTTAAACAAATCAATTATAACATTTTTTTTAAAAAATAACTATAAAAAACATAAAATTTTATAGGAGAAAAATATGAAAAATTTTGAAAATGTTAATCCATTTGTTTTTACAGCATCAGCAGTTACTTTAGGGTTTTTACTTATAGATGATTTAAGTGCACTAGAACAAAATGCAATAGGTAACTGGCTTGTATTAGTTGGACAATTACTTGAGACAAACTCCTCACAACAACTTGTAATAGAATCACGTGTTTATAACAATGGAATAAACATAAATAGTAAAACAAATAAAAGTATTTATAATCCTTTATTTTATGATTTAAAAAAACTAAAAGAAGTAGTAAATAATACTACTCCTGAAAATAGCGGGCATCTACTTGAAATGTTACAAAAACTTTTAAATAATTTAGAAAAATATATCAAGACATTAAATAATTAATTATTTTTAAATTGTCTATATCTTTCTTTTTCATCTAATATCTTTTTTCTAAATCTTATATTAAGTGGAGTTAACTCTACATATTCATCCTCAGCTATAAACTCTAGTGCTTCTTCCAAACTAAACTTTCTTGGCGTAGTTAAAGTTAGTGCCTCATCCGCTCCACTACTTCTTGTGTTAGTAAGTTGTTTATTCTTACATGGATTAACATTTAAATCATTACTTTTATTGTGTATACCTATAATCATGCCTTTATATACCTCAGTACCTGGCTCTATAATCATAGTCCCTCTATCACTTAAATTCCACAAAGAATAAGCCATAGCCTTTCCGTTTTCCATTGAAACTAACACACCATTTTTTCTTCCAGCAATCTCACCAGCATAAGGCATAAATGAATCAAAACCTTTTTCCATTATACCTTCACCCTTTGTCTTAGTAACAAAGCTATTTCTATATCCAATAAGACCTCTCGTTGGAACTAGAAATTCAATTTTTGTATGTGTATTATCATTAAATATATTTTGCAATATTCCTTTTCGTTCATTTAAATCATTAATAATAGTACCAGCAAAATCATTAGGAACAGTAATTAAAACTCTCTCAAATGGTTCAAGCTTCTTTCCATTTTCCTCTTTAAATAATACGACAGGCTTACTTACACTTAATTCATACCCCTCTCTTCTCATATTTTCAAGTAAAATAGATAAATGTAATTCACCTCTACCAGAAACTTTAAAACCCTCTTCTCCATCTAAACTTTCAACTAAAAGCCCAACATTAGTTTCAAGCTCTTTATTTAATCTATCTCGTAAATGACGATTAGTTACAAATTTTCCCTCTTTACCTGCAAAAGGTGATGAATTAACTAAAAAGTTCATAGACATTGTTGGCTTTTCAATTTCAATACTTGGAAGTGGATCAACATGATTTTTATCACAAATAGTATCTCCTATTGATACATCAGGACTAATAGAAACAATTGCTATATCACCACATAATGCTTTTTTCACTTCTTTTTTATGAATACCTTCATTAACAAATACTTTACCTACTTTAACATTTTCAATTTCACCGTTATTTTTTGATAATATTACGTTTTCACCAGTATTTATAGTTCCTTTAGAAATTCTACCAACAGCCAATCTTCCAATATAATCATCATAATCTAAAGAAGAAACTTGCATTTGTAAAGGTAAATCAGAATATTTACTCATATCTACATCTTCTGTTCTTTCAATAACAACATCTAAAAGTGGGAAGATATTTTCATCCTTATCTTCTAATTCTCTTTTAGCATAACCACTTCTGGCAGAACCATAAAGAATTGGAAAATCAAGTTGGGTATCATTTGCATCTAATTCACAAAATAAATCAAATGTCATATTTACAACATCATCAATTCTAGCATCTTTCTTATCAATCTTATTTATAAATAGGATTGGATTTAAATTTTGTTTTAATGCTTTTTCTAAAACAAAACGTGTTTGAGGCATTGGTCCCTCTGCGCTATCTACTAATAAAATAACAGTATCAACAGTTTTCATAACACGTTCAACTTCACTTGAAAAATCAGCATGACCTGGTGTGTCCACAATATTTATTTTATAATCTTTATACCTAATAGAACAATTCTTAGAATAAATTGTAATTCCTCTTTCACGTTCTAAATCATTACTATCCATTACTTGTTCTTGTACTTCTTCATTTTCTCTAAAAACTCCTGTCTGAGTAAGAAGAGCATCTACAAGAGTACTTTTACCTACATCAACGTGAGCAATAACCGCTACATTAATAATTTTTTCCATAAAGATAACCTCTTTTCACACCCGCCAATAATACCACAAAATCATACTTTTAGCAAGCCACAGCATAAAAAATACCAAGTAACATTAATTACTTGGTATTGTATTAAAGTTAATATAATAAAATATTATAAACTAAGGTAGTATGGATTTTCAATTGTTCCGTTTCCAGAAGTGATTTTAACTTCGGATGTTAAATAAATAACTGGATGAATTCCACTAGTATCAATCGCTATATCATCACACACATTACCACTTTTATCAATATTACGCAAACTATGTCTATGAACAATTCTAGGAGATAGTAAAGCCCATTTT
>USDC01000089.1 GCA_900553435.1 uncultured Mycoplasmatota bacterium | reverse complement strand
TATTAATAACTTTTCCTGATTTTAAACCAATATTTAAATCAGGATATTCACTAAATAATCTGTCACGATTAACAGTAATTATATTTTTATCCATATCAATATAGTCTTTTTGTAACATTTCAATAAATATTTCTTTTGAAGTTTTTCCTAATGAACTTGCTAATGCGTTTAGTTGTTCATCAGTAATAACCTTATTTTCACTTATATCTCCATTAATTTCGTTAATCAATTTCTCGGCAAAATTCTTTTCAGTAAAATCAACAATATAATTTAAATAAAATTGTTCATTTGAAACTCGTGATAAACTATCATTTACAGGCAAACGTAATCCTCTACCAACTTCTTGTATTTTACCATTATCACTACCACTACTTCTCAGTTTTGCAATGGTAAATACATTAGGATTATCCCAACCTTCTTTTAATGTCCACTTTGAAAATATAAATCTAAATGTATTAAATTTACCATTTTTCTTATAAATTGAAAGTGTTTCTTCTTTATTAATTAAAATATTATTAATTTCTTCTGCAATATTATCATCTGAATCATTATTATCTTTAGAAAAATAACCACCATGACATTTAGAAACGTCATTTAAAGTTTCAATTAAATATTCTTTGTATAATAATTCATTTGAATCTTTCTCATTAATTTTACTTAATTCTTTTTCTATTTTTTTCCTTAGTATTTTCTCGAAAATATCTTTCAGATATGTTGGCTGTGGATTTTGCTTATTTTCTCTATATGAATCAATATCATCTATAAAGAAAAGTGCTAAAGTCTTAATTTTATCTCTTCGTTTAAAGTTTTGTTTTTCTGTCTCAAAATGTGCATCTAAAGCATTTTCAATCATTACTGACTGATAAGAAGTTGAATAAATATCAGCATATATTTCTGAACCTTTATTTAATTCTTGACCATTTGATAATAATAATGTTTTTCCAATTCCATCAACATATACATTTTCAAATGAATTATCAATCTGTTTTAAGGAATCACCTTTTTCTAGTTCAAAAGTTTTTTTATTGCTTTCAGTAATAAGTTCTAGCCTAGCAATTTTCTTATTTTTTAATTCTAATACTTTAATTTTTTTATTATTACCATTAGGTGACTCTAAATATTTAACACTTACACCTTTAACTAAATTTTTATTAAATGCTTCACAACTTCCCAAATTATAAATTAAATTATGATAATCTTTTTCAATATTTCGTCCATTTTTTATATCTGGGAAAGTAGCACCAAATCTAATAACACATTGAGGCTTAATCTTATTTTCTATAAATTCGAAAGTCTTATTACCCTTTGAAAATCTATGAGGCTCGTCAATTATAATAAATGGCCTTGTTGCATTAATTGCTTCACTTGGTATTGAAAAATCTTCAACTGTAGATGAATAGTCCTTGGTAAGCATAGAATTATCTTTAAATAATTGCATATTAACTATTAAAACACTAATTCTATTTCTTATTAATTCTGATGTTTCTACAAATCCTCTTATACTACCTGGAAAATTATCCTTTCCTTTTTTATTTCCTTTTTTAGCATTTAATACATATAAATCTATGCTTTTTCCATATTGATCTTTAAAATGACTAATGGATTCATATGAATTAATAAAATTAGTTGTTCCTAACTTTATAGGCAACGAAGGAACTAAAATAATAAATTTATGTATTCCATAATTCTTATTTAATTCAAAAATTGCTTTTGTATATACATAAGTTTTTCCTGTACCAGTTTCCATTTTGATATCTATATTTAAATAGTCCCCAATACCTACATTTCCTTTTAACGAAGAAGGTAATTTATCATTTAATTCTTTTATATTATTTAACAATTTACTAGAATTTAGGTTTATAATCGGATTAGCATATTTTAATTTATTATTCAAAATAGGAACATTTTCAAAAACTTTATTTATCTTATCAACAGCTTCTGACTGATGCTTTAACCCTCTTTCAAGTTTTAATCCCATAACATACTCCTTTCTAGTATCTTGTTATTACATCAACATTAATACCTTTAATATTTTTGACTTGTTGTAAATTATCTTTTAAAGTTTGAATTTCATTTAATGTGAACGAATAACCAAACATTACAATTCTATTACAATCAAAATTTTCTTCCTTCTCATACTTTTCTATTAGTGCTTTTATAAACAAATTTGAAATATTACAATTTAACAAATAAATTGTATTCTGACATTTATATGCAGTATAATCGTCTAATTCTAACTTTTCATAAGTATCAGTTAATCCATATCCATCTTCATTCATCCATGTTGTTAATACTGCATTAATTCCAAATTCATCTAGAATGCTACCATCTGAAATTACATAATTAGGTTCAAATTTTTCTAATTTATCTAATGTATTTGTGTTAACATCTTTAATAGTATAATGTTTAAATCCATAATCTATATTAGCATTAGTTTCTTCTTTAATCTTTTTAGCAGCTTTTCTTATTCTTTCTTGACCTATTTCATCAATAGTTTTATACCCATACTTATAAGCTTCAGATTTGCTATCACATAATTCTGGTAATTGAACTAAAATATATTTTCTATTTCCACCGTCGATTGAATTAAATAACAATGTTGCATGCGCAGTTGTAGCACTTCCGCTAAAGAAATCTAAAATAATATCTTCACTATAGCTTTCTGTACTCATTTCAATAATTTTTTGTAGCATTTCTACTGTTTTAGGATAATCAAAAATTTTAAACCCAAACATATCCTTTAATAATAATGTCCCTTTTTCTGTATTCACATCTTTATCCCACCATACAGATCTAGCCATTGTCTTAGCATCCCTATATTTTTCAACAATTTGAAAATTTCCATCTTTCATTTTTTTTGCCTTAATATTTATATTTAAATTTTTTAAGGATTTCTCTTTTCCCCAGCGCCACACAGTTTTAATTCCTTGTGACTCTTTTGGAAAAACTTCAACCATATTATCCTTAGGAGTCAAGTAAATATTGTACAATCCATACTCATCAACTTCTTCTTCATTTACATAAAATGGATAGTATAAATTTGGACGATTAATATCATTAAATTTTATATTTCTATTTCTTAATTCTCTCAGTTCAAAACCTCCAAATTCATCAGACATTGTAAAAACTCCATCTCTATCAGTTAATTTATTTAACTCAACGTTTTGATTTTTTGTATAAACAAGTAAATAATCATTCATTTTAGCTATTCCACCATAATCTCTACCTCTAGGATTACTTACTATAGTTATAACACCTTTACAATTTTCTTCGCCAAAAATATTATCACATAATAATTTTAAATTAGCTTGTTCATTATCATCAATGGAAATAAAGATAACCCCATCTTCTTTTAATAATTGCCTAGCAATATATAATCTAGGATACATAAATATTAACCACGCAGAATGTGAATTTGATTTATTGTTAGTCATATTATTTATTCTTCTAGCCTCTTCATCATTAACATCTAAAACATACATTAATTTTTCAATGGTAAAATTAAATTTATCATTATATACAAATCCATCGTTTCCTGTATTATATGGTGGGTCTATATAAATACACTTTATTTGATTAGTGTATGATTTTACAAGGTGTTTTAAAGCATCAATATTATCACCGGATATGTATATATTCTCACTGTTTTTATTTTCTTCTTTACTATTATTTTTTTCATCAGGTACAAGTATAGTTTCAGTATCCAGTGACGCTACATACTTAGCATAATTTTTTCCCAAAAAATTCAAACCGTATCCTTCTTTTATAATTTGGATATTTTTGATCCAGTTTATACAATTCCCGCAAATCTTCTAACTCGTACTGCTCTAACTTGACGGTATTTAACTCTGTGGACAGCTTTTCTACCTGCTCTTTCAGCTTTGTATTCTCGTCCATCACAGATTCTAAGGTCTGAAAACGGTCAGATTTATTCGAAAAAAATGTACCTACCGAATTGATTCCCTTCTGCATTGGAACAAAAATATAACTTGCCACGGAATTTAACGGTCCGCCGGAAGTACCGCCCACGGAATATGCTAAAAACATGACGATCAGGCAGATTCCGCAAAGGACTAACAGCAGATATCTTGCAGGAAAAGAATTTTTGTTCTTTTTACGCTTCATAAATGCCTCTATTTATAAATCTTTGTTTTCATTGTAAAGGTCAGACGTTTATATTTTTCATCTGAAACA
>USDC01000088.1 GCA_900553435.1 uncultured Mycoplasmatota bacterium | reverse complement strand
CTCTTTTTCGTTTGTTGGTTTTTTATGGGAAGTATTTATACATTTAGTAATTGATGGAGAATTTATAAAAAGAGGTGTTTATGCTGGACCTTGGTTACCGATATATGGATTTGGCTGTTTGTTTTGTTTATTGCTTTTTATTCCTAAAAAAATGAGAAAATTATTAAATAATCCTATTTTAACTTTTATGATTGTAATGTTAGTGTGTGCGATACTTGAATATAGTACTAGCTATTATTTAGAAGTAGTTAATCATAAAAGATGGTGGGATTATACAGGATACTTTTTAAATTTAAATGGAAGGATATGTTTAGAAGGAATACTATTTTTTGGTATAGGTGGATGTTTGTGTATTTATGTAGTTGCTCCTTTTTTAGATAAATTATTTGAAAAAATTAGTAATAACAAAAAAAGAATAATTTGTATTATTTTAGTTACTTTATTTTTAGTAGATTTAATCTATTCAACAATAAATCCTAATGTGGGTAAAGGAATTACTTCATATCAGGAAAATAAAATAAGTAATTATATGGACTGTTAATATATTGTTAATATATATTTTTTATGGTATTATAAAAAATAATATAGGGAGTAGTTATGAGAAGTATAAATGTCACAAAAAATGTTTTAGTTTTACTCGTAACAATGTTAGTATTAATTGTTGTTTTAATGATGCTTTATTTTATTAATAATATAAATCTAACACATGCTTCTAATTTTACTAAACCAGTTTATTCTAATGAAAATAAACTTTATACATATTTTGATGATTATGGATATTACAACTTAGAAATCGCAGGAAATACTTGGTTTAATAGTGAAGCAAATGATTGTTACACTCCTCTTAGTTATAATGAAGAAGATATCACTCCTACTTTTTTAAGTAGTAAAAATACTAGAAACAACTACATTAATATAGGTTCTAGAGCTGTAAATGACGTTTTAGTGTTAACAGATAAACTAAGTTTTACATATGTTAATAGAAATAACTTTATTAATACGCCTTGTTATGAGATATGGAGTGAGTTAGATAAAGGTACTCCTAATGTATTTTTTGATAAGTATTTTACTAAAACATCTGATGGATACTATAATTTAAGTCCGAAAAAATATCCATTTAAATATCTGTTTTCTTTAAAAAAAATACCAATCAGTGCTGGTGTTAAAACACCATATAAAACTTCATCTAAATTAAATGTTGAAGGTAATAGTAATATTAAAAAAGCAATTTTAACATTCGCAGTTACTATTTTTAATCCAAAGATGAGCACAGATGCAACTTTGACTTTAAAAATTATTGCTCCTTCAGGAAAAGAGTATAATATTGATGTTTTTAATGAAAATTCATATTATATAAATTATGAAAAAATAAAAGCAATAAATGAAGAAAACATTTTAAGTTATTGTGATATTATTCCTACTGAAAATAAAGAAGAATGTTTAGAGGCAATAGAAAGTGTAGATCTCTCAAAAGCTAGTTTGCTTGATTTTTATGTAGGAACAATTGATATAACAGATATAATTAATGCACATAAAGGTGGAAGCTATAAAGTAGAGATAAACTCTAATTTAACAGTTGGTAAAACTAACAATATTATTACAAGTTTTCCAATTCAAGCTGACTGGCAAATAACAGCCATAGAAGAAAATAAAGAAAAAGTAAAAGATATAAAATATGCAAGAATAGATTCTGGTAACGTTTCTATTAGTGGAGGAGAAACCAAAGAATTTAAATTTAATAATAATAATCTTGATATAAATGGAAAAAGCAAATTTAGTATAATTACATCAGATGGAGATAAAAATGAAAATGATTCATTAATTAATTATAAAAATGAAACGTTAGAAATTGAGGGTAGAGAAAAAAATGATTTTTTCAACTCAACTGCTTATGATATAACAAATTCTACTAAATATATGTACGGTATGGATGCTTTTAATAAAACGTTTAATAGTTCTAATTTAATAGATACAAACGGGTTATCTTTTAAAATAAAAAAAGAAAACAATGATATAAATGATAAACTTTACCTTAGAAATATAGCACTTATAAGCGATGTTAAGAAACCAAATATAAATATAACCGCAGATGTAAATAATAGAGAAAACATAAGTATAAACTTATCAAATACTGGTGCAAATTTATGTGATGAAGAACTTTCTATAACTTTTGATAAAAACATTATAGATGTTAAAAATTTAACTATAAAAGGTAATTGTGATAATAACAATATAAAATATGATAAAAATAAAAACACAATTGAGGGAAGTATAAAATTAAATAATGGATGTAGTTTAAATATTAACTTTAGTGTAGAGTTAAAAGACAAAAAAGAAGAAAGTAAAATTATTTCAAAAGTCATAGGAAAAGCAGAGTATGATGATAAATGTTATGATGAGGTGAAAACAGAAAAGAGTTTTATAATAGGAAATAATGAAAACACAGTACCTTTATCTGCATCAATTAAATATACATCTGAAAAAATCATTTCAAATGTTACAACACATAATAATACAAGTACTAAAAAATGTAATTGTAAAATGTTTATTGATATTGATAAAAATATAGAAGATATAGAAAATATAATGATTTTAAGAAAATTAAATAATAATCAAACAAAAGAAATAAGTGATTATAAATTAAAGGATAATATTTTAGAAATAAATATAGGAACATTAAATGAAGATGAAAAAATAGAAGTTACTTACGATAATATTATAAACAACTTTAAAATCACAAATTTAAATGCTAGATTAGAGTATTATGAAAGTAATGGAAACATTTGTGACAATAGCAATAAAGAAAACATAAAAATTTCTACTGCTTCAGACTTTATTGATTTATCAAAGTACATAGATGTTCCAATAACTGATTCTTATAAAAGTTATATCTTATATATAATAGGAGCACTTCTTATCTTCACAGGAATAGCATTGATAATATATTATAAAAAATTTAAACATAAAAACAGACACTAAACTGCCAAGTAAACGTCAATTGCGGGGGGGGTAGCTTTATGTAAAATAAACTACAGAAAACTGTAGTTTTTTTGGTGATTTTATGAAGAAAGTAATAATAATTTTAATAATATTTAGTTTAGTATTTATTTCTTTTTTTGTTTTTAAAAAAGATGAAAAAATAGAAAATAAAAACATAAGTGTAATACTAGAAACAGAAGAAGGTAATATAGAGACAAATAAATTTCCAAGTAAGAATGATTATGAATATTTAAGTACAGAATGTGAAAATACAAGTGATAATATAAATACAATATTTAATGAAAGTACATGGAAATTAAACTTAAGTGTAGAAGAAGAAAAAATTGATGGAGAGTTTAATTGTACAGTACATTTTAGAGAAAAACAATACAAAGTGGAAGTTGATGTAGAAAATGGAAGTACGGATAAAATATTTCAAAACATTGTTAAAAATAATGATGCAAAATTTAATTTAACTCCAAATACTGGATATAGTATGTCAACGGTTAGTTGTACAAATAATCAAAATGCAAGCATTACAAACAACGTTTTAACAGTAAGTAATGTGACAAGTGATACAGTATGTACAGTAATATTTAGTAAATATAAATATATTTTTGACTTTACAAATAATGAAGATTTTAATAAATTAAAACGAATATCTGGTTCTGGTACCTTTGGAAATGATTGTGACGGCATTCTTGGATTATGTTATAAAAGTTATAATGAAGCAGGTAGCGGAGTATGGAACGAAACAGTTTATTCATATGATTTTAATATTAATCATGAATTTAAAAATTATAAATTTACCATTGATTATATAGTTGAAAATAAGTCAGGGACTTTATCTTATTTTGTTGTAAATTTAGGAAATTTTGCTTATTATTTTCAAGATGCTTGGGCACTAGATACAGCATATGCAAGTTTATATACTTCGCATAATTATCAGTATGGTCAATCTAATACTTGGGAAATAGAATGGTTAAAAAATAATTCAAGAGTTGATAATTTTGATGGAAGCTTAACTTTAACTAAAAAAGATAGTCAAGTGAGTTTAAGTGGCCCATTTAATATTAATAAAACAATTACGGTAAATAATTTAAAATTTAATGATTTAAAAATAATGTTTGCTAATTCAATTGGAGATCCACTCACTAAAATGTATATAAGAAAAATTATAATAGAGGAATTATAAAAAAATAAAATTTATACAACTTTTAAATTTT
>USDC01000087.1 GCA_900553435.1 uncultured Mycoplasmatota bacterium | reverse complement strand
TTTACCACTTCCGGCACTACCTTGCACAATTAAAAACTTATCTTTTAAATTTCTAATTATCTCATTCTGTTCTTTTTGAATAGTTGAGACAATATTTTGCATTTTATCAGTTGACTCTATAGACAATATTTCTTGTAAAAATTCGTCTTCTATATTTATAGAACTATCAAAACATCTAATTAACTTACCTTTTTCAATCTTAAATTGTCTTTTATTTAATATTTCACCTTTTATTTTTCCGTCGGGTGCATCATATTCAGCTTTTCCTAATTCATAATTATAAAACATACTACTTATTGGTGCTCTCCAGTCGAAAACAAAAAAGTCCATATCTTTTTCTACTGTATTAATTCCTACATAAATAGGGTATGTTTCATTAAATTCTTCATTTTTAAAGATTAATTTTCCAAAGTAAGGAGAATCTAATGATTTTTCTAGTTTCAAAATGGATTTAATTTTGTCATTTGTCATATTTACTTCGTGATCTCTATTAAACATTTCAACCATTATTTCTTCGTCAGTGTAATCAGTCAGATTGTCCCACATAAATTTTTTCATTTCAAAAATATCTGCTTTTTTCTTTTCTATTTCTTCTCCACCAGTAGTAATTTTGCCTTTTACTATTTCTAATACTTCTTTTAAATACTTTTTTTCTTCTTCGATTTGTTCTTTAGATAATGCCATATTATCAACTCCTATTTATAGTTCCGTTTTTATTATATCGTCCATTAGTTTTTTCAAATTCTTCTTATATTCTTTGTCTTTATTCATTAAATAGAAATGTGTTAAACCATTAATTAAACACCACTTTACTTTTTCGCTATCATACTCACCTATTGATTTATAACCAGATAAAAAGTTTTGAATATCTAAAATTGAATTCATAAATTTTTGATTTGGCCTATAAATAAGTGCCCAAGCTATATCTTGTTCCTTATATCCTAAACCCGAATATTCCCAGTCTAACACACCTACGAGTTTTCTATTATACCATAAAATATTGCCATAATGAAAATCTCCATGAATAAAAGTGTCAAAAGTTTTTATATAATTATTTTCTTGTAAAAAATCTAGAAAAGTTTTTATTTCAATGTCTTCCTCACCATAAAAATTTTTAGGTGGTATATCATTAATTACACGTTGCTTTGCAATATTCATATTATCTAATTTTATACTATGAATTTTAGCTAACTCTTCTCCTAGTTTTTCTATATAATATTTTTTATTTTTATCATTTATAAATTCACTTAATCTTTTTCCATTTATTTTCTCTAACACTATACATTTAAAATTATCATTATCAATAAATTCAATAATATTAGGTGCTTTCATATAATTTATTTCATGTAATCTGTTAATATTTTTATTTTCGGTTACAAAATCCGCAACTTTACTACGTTCAATTTTTAGAAAATATTTCTTATCATTGGTAGTTAAAACTTCAACAACATCATTTCCTGCAGGCATATAATTAATAATCTTAGAAACTCGAAAATTTTTAAAATTAATTTTAAAAACATCAACTTGTAAATCTCTAAATTTTTTATATTTCATTTAAAAATCACCTTTTTCTCTTTCTAATTATTGCTGATATATTATCTTTCCCGCCATATAAACAATCATTAAAATATTTATCATTTACGTTATTTTTATATTCGATTGAATTTAAAGAATAATCTACAAGTTTTTTTATTCCCTGCAATTTATTCTCCAATAAGTAAAACATTTTTTATAGCTCTATCAGAAAGTATATCAGTTACTCCGTCAGAACACAACAGTAATTTTTCGTATTTGTTGTTCTCTAATATGAATGAGTCGATTTTTAACTTTCTTTTTTCTCCGCCCAATCTAGAAGTTAACAAATTATTGTTTTTACAAAATCTTAAATCATCTTTTTCAATTATATGTTTTTCAAATAGCTCCCATGCCTCATTATGATCTTTATTTATTTGAAATAGTCGATTTTCATTTAATGCATAACATCTAGAGTCACCTACACTTGTAATAAGTGTTTTTAATACTAATATTACTGATGCAGTATAAAAAGTTATCTTTTGTTTTTTACCCATTTTATTTATTTGGTTGTTGTAATATGTTTTTAATCTATTCATTTTTTCTATATACTCCAAATACTATTATTTACTTTTATCTTTATTTTTATTATATATCTTTTATGTTCTCTTAGTAAGAATTTTGTATATAAAAAATACTTACTATCCCTAGTAAGTATAAGGTTTTTAACCCCCCTCGCAATTTACGTTCGGTTGGCGTTTTTTGTGTAAATTTATGTTTTTTAGTAAACTGTTACTTTAGTTCCAACTGGTGCAGTTTCAAAAATTGTTTTAGCAACATTAAACGGTAAATTTATACAACCATGGGAACCGTTATATGTGTAAATATTTCCTCCAAAACTACTTCTCCATGTTGCATCATGTATACCTACTTGACCATATATTGGCATCCAGTAATATACAAAACTTCTGTAGTCAGGTCCCACTAAATATGTGTTTCTAGTTTTTGACCTAATTCTAAATGACCCTTTTGGAGTATCATGTTTGTATCTTTGGCCAGTTACAATATTTGAACTTACAATTAATGTGCTATTTTTATAATACCAAATTTTTTGATCATTAATAGATATTTTTATATAAGTTGTCCTATCTTGATCATTTTGATCACCTACATAAACTGTTCTTGTTTTAGTAGTTTCATTATTCATTTTGTCTTTTACAGTATACTTTAAAATATATACTCCAACAACATATGAATTAACACTTCCTGTAACTTTCACACTACCTGTTAAATCTCCATCTACATTATCTTTTGCAGTATAACCAGGTTCTGTATACTTTTGGTTTAATTTTAATCTTATTTTTGAATCGCCTTTTAAAGTTAAAGTTGGCTTAGTTAAATCAACTACTCTTACAATTCTAAGTGTTTCCTTTTTATTACCAGATGAATCAACAACAGAATATTTTACTTCATATGAACCCAACTTCTTTGTATTAACATCACTTTCAACCTGAACTTTATCTGTAATGTCTCCATCTACATTATCAATTGAAATATATCCAGGGTCTTTATATTCAGAGTCTAATCCAACAAAATATTCTGCGCTTCCCTTTAATGTAATCGCAGGTGGAATACTATCTAAAACTTTTACTTTTCTTGTTACACTTCTACGTTTTTTGTTTTTATCATTTTCTATAGAGTAAATAAGTTTATAATCGCCAGATTTTTTATTATTAACTTTTCCTTCAATTTTTACTTTATCTGTAACATCTTGATTATTCAAAGTTGCTTTTACTCCTGGATCAACAAACTTTTCATTTAATTCATTGACTTCCGGCAGTGTTTCAAACCCCCACCAGCTCTTATAAGTTCCATCTTCGTTAAAGTCATACCAATCATAGTACTTTGACTCTTCCCCTTGATATGCCCCTGGTTCTTCGTAATTTCCCTTTTTGTTAAAATAGACACTATCATCCCCAGTGTGGGAATATACCCCATCCAAGATCACATGAATCCTGCGTTCTTTGGCAAGCTGGCATAGCCGCTTAAAATCTTCGTTATTTCCAAGGAATGGATCGACTTTCTTATAATCTGATGTATTATAGCGGTGGTTTGATGCTGCTTCTCCGATCGGATTCAGATAAATACAACTGATCCCCAATCGTTTCAGATCATCAAGTTTGGATATGATTCCCTCAATATCTCCACCAAAATAATCACATGGATCATAAAATTCTTTTCCCGGAAGTGGTCCAAATACTGGCTGTTCTTCCCAGTCATCATGCAGATAGACCGTTCTTCCCATACTTTCATGATATGCTTTCCCACGTTTCATATTTTCTTTGTTTCCCTGACAGAAACGATCTGGGAAAATCTGATACATGATTCCTTTTGACATCCACCTTGGGGTATCAAAATCTTCTTCATATACGGTGATCTGAAAACTATCCGGGTTGTCATCAACGATCATTCCTTCTCCTTGTGTCTTCCCATGTCTGGCTCCATAAAAATAACATTTCCCATGTTCCCAGATTCTGAAATAATACCAGACAACACCTGCTTCACTGGTCATCTTTATGTGTTCTTCCATGCAGTCTTTTTTTCGTTTCATCTCATACTCCCGGTGAAAACTTTCAGAATACATGATGATCTCTGCCTTATTGACTTCCTGCCCTACATCATACAGGCGGATCATCA
>USDC01000086.1 GCA_900553435.1 uncultured Mycoplasmatota bacterium | reverse complement strand
TAAAAAAATACTAACAGAATTATTAGATGGTATGAAAATATCTAGTAATATAGAAACAATGGTAAAAGAAAAAACAATAAAATTAAATATACATTCTAAAAATAATTCAATAATTATTGGAAAAAAGGGACACATATTAGATTCAATTCAATATTTTATAAAGAATGTAATAGTTAACGAAATTGGAGATAATATTAATTTAATAATAGATGTTGAAAGCTATAAAGATAAACAAAAATATTTTTTAGAAAAACAAGCTAAAAAAATAGTCAAAGAAGTTTTAAAAACAAAACAAGATATAAAACTTGATCCTATGAAAGCATATGAAAGAAAAATAATACATGATGCTTTATCAAAATATAAAAATATAGAAACTATAAGTGAAGGTATTGAACCAAATAGATGTATAGTTATAAAATATAAAGACTAAATGTCTTTTTTTCTTTACTATTTTTAAAAAATAATTATAATAAAAATATTTCCCGGGAAATATTTTTGATATAATATTGGTAATTGAGGTGAAAAATATGACTGATAATATAATCGCAGTATCAACGCTTGTTGGAGAAAGTGCAATTAACATAATACGTTTATCTGGAGATGATGTAATAAAAATCGTTAACAAATATTTTAGTAGAGATTTAGAAAATTTTGAATCAAATACTATTAATTATGGAAAATTTATTTATGAAAATGAAATAATTGACGAAGTATTAGTTTCAATATTTAAAGCGCCAAAAAGTTATACTACAGAAAATATTGTTGAAATTAATTGTCACGGTGGTGTTACTGCAACAAATAAAATTATGGAAATTTTATTATTGGATGATGTAAGACAAGCAGAACCAGGAGAGTTTATAAAAAGAGCCTTTTTAAATGGTAGGATTGATTTAGTAGAAGCGGAGGCAGTAGGGGATTTAATTAGTTCTTCTACTGAAAGTGCAAGAAAATTAAGTATAAATGGAATAAATGGTGAAATATCAAAATTAATTAATAGTTTAAGAAAAGACATAATGAAAATAATAGGAAATATAGAAGTTAATATTGATTATCCAGAATATGAAGATGTAGAAGTAATTACAATAAAAATGTTAAAAGAAAAAATGGAAGATATAAAAGAAAAGTTTATGAATCTTTATAAAAACTCTGAAAAAACAAATATAATAAAAAATGGAATTAATATTAGCATTATAGGAAGACCAAATGTAGGTAAGAGTAGCTTACTAAATAAATTAACAGGAGAAGAAAAAGCTATAGTAACTGATATTGAGGGTACAACTAGAGATATTGTTGAGGGGAAAATAAATTTAGATGGAATAATTCTAAATTTAATAGATACCGCTGGTATTAGAAAAACAGAGGATAAAGTAGAAAAAATAGGTGTTGATAAATCATATGAAACTTTAGAAAAAAGTGATTTGATATTACTGGTATTATCTAATAGTAATGAATTAAATTTGGAAGAAAAAAAGATTATAGAAAAAAATTCAAAAAAGGTTATAGTGGTTGTTAATAAAAATGATTTGCCTCAAAAAATAAAATTTGACGAATTAAACAAAAGAAATATAAATTATGTAAAAATAAGTATTAAAAATAATGAAGGGATAGAAGAATTATTAAATTTAATTAAAGAAAAATTTGATATAGATAACATAAATAATTCAGATTTTACTTATTTATCTAATAGTAGACAAATTTCTCTTTTAAAAAAATCTATTAATATAATAAAAGAAATAGAAAAATCAATACAAAAAAACGTACCGATAGATTTAATAGAAGTAGATATAAGAAACCTTTGGGATACATTAGGAGAAATAACAGGTGAAACCTATAAAGATGAATTATTAGATGAAATTTTTAGTAATTTTTGTTTAGGAAAGTAAGTGATAAAATATGAAATATGATTGTATTGTAATAGGAGCTGGTCATGCAGGGTGTGAAGCAGCACATGCTGTTGCTGAAATGGGCAATAAAACTCTACTTATAACATCAAACTTAAAAAATATTGCTGATATGCCATGTAATCCATCTATAGGAGGTTCGGCAAAAGGGATAGTTGTAAGGGAAATAGACGCACTAGGTGGAATAATGGGTGAAGTTGCAGATAAAACAAAATTGCAAATAAAACTTTTAAATACTAAAAAAGGTCCTGGTGTAAGGTCGTTAAGAGCACAAGTAGATAAAGAAGAATACCCAAAAGAAATGTTAAAAAAACTTAAAAAAATTAAAAACTTAGATATTATAGAAGACATGGCTATAAAAATAATAATAAAAGACAAAGAAGTTAAGGGTGTAAAAACAGAAAAACAAAATCAAATAGATACGAAAAAAGTAATATTAACAACCGGAACTTATTTAAATTCATATACAATGATTGGTCACAAAAAGAAGAAAGGTGGCCCACATGGAGAGAGAAGTTCCTTATATTTAAGTGATTATTTAAAAGAAGAAGGAATAGACTTTATTAGATTAAAAACAGGGACTCCTCCAAGAATAGATAAATCATCAATAGATTTTTCAAAAATGAAATTAGAACCTGGGGATAATAAAGAATTATGGTTTAGTAATTACTATAATGAATATTATGATGTAGATAAACAAATTCCTTGTTATTTAACCTTTACTAACGAAGAAACACATACTTTAATAAGAAATAATTTAGAAGAATCAAGTTTGTATGGTGGTTTAATTCATACAAAAGGTCCAAGATATTGCCCATCTATAGAAGATAAAATAGTAAAATTTTCTGATAAAGAAAGACATCAACTTTTTATTGAACCTCAAAGTCTTAATAACAGTGATTATTATTTAGGTGGTTTTTCAACAACAATGCCGGAAAAACTACAAGAAAAAATTGTTCACACCATAAAAGGGTTGGAAAATGCAAAAATAACAAAATATGCTTATGCAATAGAATATGATGTAATTAATCCTACAGATTTAAAAATTTCTTTAGAATCCAAAAAAATAAAAGGTCTTTATTCTGCAGGACAAATTAATGGGACTAGTGGATATGAAGAAGCTGCAGCACAAGGTTTAATTGCTGGAATAAATGCATCGTTATCCTTACAAAATAAAAGTCCACTAGTTTTAAAAAGAAGCGAAGCATATATCGGTGTATTGCTTGATGATTTAATTACAAAAGGAATAACAGAGCCTTATAGATTACTTACTTCTCGTGCTGAATTTAGATTATATTTAAGAAGTGATAATGCTAGTTATAGATTAGCTGAAATTGGTAAAAAGGTAGGATTATTATCTGATGAAAAATATCAAATTTACAAAAATAAGTTAACAAAAGTAAAAGAATTAGAAAATTTTATAAAAGAAAAAGAAGTAATGCCAAATGAAATAAATGAATTTTTAAAAAATAATTCTTCATCATTACTTAAAAAGAAAGTTAAAATTATTGATTTAGCAAAGAGACAAGAGTTATCACTAAAAGACTTAATGATATTTTTAAATTATAATTATGAAGAAGATATAGTAGAACAAGTCGACATATTTGTTAAATATGAGGGTTATATCAAAAAAACAATAAAAGAAATAGAAAAAATGAGTAAACTTGAAGATAAAATTATTCCTGAAGATATTGATTATAATAAAATACACAACATTGCAACAGAAGCAAAACAAAAATTATCATTAATAAGACCAAATAATATAGGACAAGCATCAAGAATTAGTGGTGTTAACCCTGCTGATATTTCAGTTTTATTAATTTATCTAAAAAAGGAGTATGCAAATGGAAGAAAATGAATTTATAAATGAATGCAAAAAACTAAATCTTCAAATAAATGAAAATATTCTAAAAAAATTATATAAATACTCTGATTTACTTCAAACATGGAATAGAAAATTTAATTTAACGGCAATTACAAATACAAAAGATATTTTCTTAAAACACTTTTATGATTCAATAACAATTGTTAAAACAGAATTAATTACAACGGAAAAACCAATTTCTTTAGCTGATATAGGTACGGGCGCAGGTTTTCCAGGAATAGTAATTGCAATATTTTTTAAAAATATAAATGTAACATTAATCGAATCAAATGAAAAAAAATGTAAGTTTTTAAATGAAGTAAAAGAACAGTTACAGTTAGAAAATATAACAATTGTTAATGAAAGAGCTGAAATATTATCAAAAAAAGAAAGAGAAAAATATGATATATTAACTTCGCGCGCAGTTGCAAATTTAAAAGTATTA
>USDC01000085.1 GCA_900553435.1 uncultured Mycoplasmatota bacterium | reverse complement strand
TATGAAGCAATTGCATTTTTGCTTGTCGCAGCAATACTCTTTGGACTGTTAAATATATTAATTAAATTTTCAAGTGCATTTGAAAAAATATTAAATGCAACTATTATACTTGGTATTCCATCAAAATTACTCGGTGCTTTAATGGGAGTTTTACAATATTTCGTTGTAATATTCTTTGTATTATTTTTACTAAATTTACCAATATTTAATTTAAATTTATCTAGTAATACTAAAATAGCTGGTGGAATATTAAACAATACACCATTATTATCTAATTTATTTGAAAAAGAATTAAATGCTGCGAGTGCTATAATAGAGTTAAACACAAAATATGATAGTAGAAATTCTGATGTATATAATTTAGAAGCATTAAATATAATGTTAGAAAATAAGATAATAAGTGCAAAATCAGCCAAAATTTTACTTGAAAAAGATAAGATAGACTTTGATGGAGCAGAAGAAATAATAAATCAATATGATTAAGGAGGAACTTATGGAATTAAAGGAAAATAACTTTAAAGATGTTATAAAAGAAGGAGTATGGATAGTAGATTTTTATGCTGATTGGTGTGGACCATGCAAGATGCTTTCACCTGTTTTAGAAAGTTTAGAATATGATAATATTTTAAAAGTAAATGTAGATGCTTTTGGTGAATTAGCGGCTTCTTTTGGTGTAATGTCTATACCGACTTTAATATTTTTTAAAGATGGGGTAGAAAAAAATAAAATTATAGGGTTTACTAGTAAAGAAGAAATAGAAAACGTTTTAGAAAATTTGAAATAAATTTCTAAAAAAGGATTAAATAGAAAAGTTTTGGAATTTTTGTTGCAAAACTTTTTTTAATCTTTAAAAAGCAATGAAGCCGTTTTTGAATAAGCTCTAGTTAGAGGACCAGCACCTAATAATATTCCTCCAAAATACCTTACAACCACTATTAAAACATTATCTAAATTTTTATAGTTTATTATGTCTAGTATTGGTTTTCCTGCAGTATTACTTGGTTCTTTGTCTTCATACTTTTTTTTAGTTCCATTAATATTATAAGCATATACGACATGTCTTGCTTTTTTATGTTCTTTTTTTATTTCTTTTAGGATATTTTCTACTTCACTTAAATTATTGATTTCAAATAAATATCCATAAAATTTTGATTTTTTAGATTCAAAATAACTTGTTTTTACATATTTCATAAATAAATTTTAACATATTTTCTTTTTAAAACAAAGTTTTTGGTGTATTATATAATTAAATTATATTTATGGAGGGCATTATGTTTAAAGATAAACTTAGCTTAGTTCCCACACTACCCGGTTGTTATTTAATGAAGAACAAAGATGGAATAGTTATATATGTAGGAAAAGCAAAAAAATTAAAGAATAGATTAAATAGTTATTTTAATAGAAAAGTAACAGGCAAAACAGAAATATTAGTTAGCGAAATAAGAGATTTTGAATTTATAGTAACTGGAAGTGAAGCGGAAGCTTTTATTTTAGAAAACAATTTAATAAAGAAATATTCTCCTAAATATAATATTCTTTTAAAAGATGATAAAAGTTACCCGTATATAGAACTTACAAATGAACGTTATCCTAGAGTTATTGTTAAAAGGGAAATAAACATAAATAAAAAAAATAAATATCTTTTTGGCCCTTATCCTAATGTTTATGCAGCTAGAAAAATAGTTAATCTTATAAATAGAGTTTATCCACTTAGAAAATGTGATAAAATGCCTAAAAAAGAATGTTTGTATTACCATATACATGAATGTTTAGGTTATTGTATTAATAAA
Source organism: uncultured Mycoplasmatota bacterium (assembly GCA_900553435.1). GTDB lineage: Bacteria > Bacillota_I > Bacilli_A > RF39 > UBA660 > UMGS1611. Next base: position 2,490 of record USDC01000085.1, on the reverse strand, counting down.
AATATAAATATAGATAATATGAAAAGTGAAATACTTAGTTTTTTAAATGGCAATGATTCTATATTAATAGAAAAGATAAAAGAAAAAATAGAAGTTTACTCTAAAAATATGAATTATGAACAGGCTTTAGAACTTAAAAAAGAATTAGATTATATTAAGCTTACTTTAGAAAAACAAAAGGTAGAATTAAATGATGGAGTAAATAGAGACATATTTAATTATTATTATGATAAAGGTTATATAAGTATACAAATATTTTTCTTAAGAAATGGTAAATTAATAGAAAGCTCTAGTAATATAAAACCAATTATTTCATCTGCGGTAGAGGAACTTGAATATTTTATTGTTGATTTTTATTCAAAAAGAAATATTGTACCAAAAGAAATAATTGTACCAGAGGAAGTTAATAAAAAAGTATTAAGCGAACTTTTGGAAACAAAAGTAATAAATGTATTTAAGGGTAAGAAAAATAAGCTTTTTTTACTTGCAAAAGAAAATGCTAAAATAAAATTAGAAAATAACATTAATTTAATATTTAGAAATGATGAGAGAAGTTATAAAGCTAATAAAGAATTAGGAGAAATACTTGATATAAAAGACTTAAGTGTAATTGAGGCATTTGATAACTCAAACCTTTTTGGTTCTTTTACAGTATCGGGTATGGTTACATTTGTTGATGGATTACCTAGTAAAAATGATTATAGAAAATTTAAAATAAGTTTTGAAGCTAATGATGACTATAACATAATGAAAGAAGTTATTTATAGAAGATATTTTAGAGTATTAAAAGATAAATTAAGAAAACCAGATTTAATAATAGTAGATGGAGGAATAAACCAAATTAATGCTTGTAAAAGTGTACTTGAAAGTTTAAATTTAAATATAAAAGTATGTGGACTTAAGAAAAATGATAAACATAGGACAAATGAATTAATAGATGGAGATACTTATAATATTATAAATATTGATAAAAAAAGTAATGTGTTTTATTTGCTTACTAGAATTCAAGATGAAATGCATAGATATACAATAAACTATCACAGACAAATTAGAAGCAAAGGCTCTATTAGTAGTGTACTTGATAATATCCCAGGAATTGGTAATGTAAGAAAAAAAGAACTTATTAAAAAATACGGTTCTGTAAAAAGAATGAAAGAGGTAAGTGTAGAAGAATTAAAAGAAATTTTACCTGAAAATGTAGCTGTTAGTTTATACAATTTTTTAAAAGACTTTAAATAGTTATTTTTATCAGTTATAATAATTTTAAGAAAGGAAAAAACTATGATTAAAGATAAACTATATTATGAATTTCTAAAACCGGATTTTGTTTATATACCATTTGATGATAGAACTCTTTTAAATATAAAATTAAATATGTATGTGTATGCTAATAAAGTATTAGGAAAAAATAGAAATGGAGAAAATATTTTTTCTACATGTAGTGGAAAAATAATTGATTTAAAAGAAATTAATACAGTAAATGGTAAAATAAACTCTATGGTCGTTGAAAATGATTTTAAAGAAAAAAGAAGTAAATTAATTGGAATGAAAAGAAATTTACAAGTTTATAATAAAGAAAGTTTACTAGAAAAATTAGAAGAATATTCTTTGAATTATTTTAATTCGGCTAAAAATCTTATAGTTCTTGTAGAGTATTCAAAAAATATTGATAATAGCGATGCTTATACTTTAAAAGAAAACATTGATGAGATTTTAGAAGTTATAGATGCCTTAGGAACAATTTTAGATATTAATACTACCGTAGTAGCAAACAATAAAGATGAAGAAAGTTTAGAAAATTTATATGAACATATTGGAACATATCCAAATATATATTTAGATACTGTATCAAAAGAATATAAAAAAGAAAGTTATGAAAATTTAGCTAAAAGAATTTATAAAAATGAAAATACAGTTGTTTTAACTTTAGATACAATTTATGAAATACTTTTTGCAATAAAGAAAAACAAAAATTTAACAAATAAAATAATAAGTTTATCTTATGAAAATAAATTAATAAATATAAATGTTAAAATTGGAACAAGAGTAGAAGAGTTATTATCTTATTTAAATATAAAAGTAAGTAAAAATAAAATATGTTTATATAAGGATGAATTAGTTAGTGTAGACTTAGAAAGTGCAATTATAACAAAAGATTTAAAATCAATTTATATAAAGTAAGTGTAATAAAGTGCATTTACTTTTTTAAAAAAGTAATGTTAAAATATTATTGGAGGAAATAATGGTTGAAGTATTATATGGAACAGAATCTTTTTTAATCAATGAATATTTAGAAAAGATAAAAGGAGAAAGGCAAATTGAAAATATTATTAAATATAATTTAGAAGAAACAACATTAATGGATATAATAGAAGATGCTTTATATATAGATTTATTTAATAATGATAAAATGATAATTGTATATAATTCATATTTTTTAAATGATTTAAGTATGGATACAACAATACTTGAGGATTACTTTAATCATAA
>USDC01000084.1 GCA_900553435.1 uncultured Mycoplasmatota bacterium | reverse complement strand
AAATTTACCATAATTAATACGCCAAAAACTAATATTATTGTAATTAAACTTCTAGTAAGTAAGTTTGTAACATATTTTTTACTATTTTTATTATTTTTTTTATTGTTTTTATTCTTATATTCTTCTAAAGTCACTTGTATCACCCATTAAATGGTATGATTTGTTTTTCGTTTTATGAATATAAAATATGAAATTATAAGTATTAAAGAATTAATGAAGAGTGAACGATAAAAAGGTAAAAACACATAATATATTTCTATATTTTCATAATAATTTATATTTAACATTATTCCTAAGAAGAAAGTATAAATTATAAATGAAGTAATACTTACAAATAAAATATTTAATAAATTATATTTTCTTGTTTTAAAATAATTTATTATAAAAATTGAAATAAAACTAAAACTTATCATATTTATAAGTAAAACACTTATATTATAACTAAAAAGTACACTTATTATTAAAGAATAAATAAAATAATTCTTTTTTTCTTTAATAAAGAAAAATACAATAACTAATAAAGTAAAAACCAAGTATGAACTAAAAAATGAAAAACTATTAATCATTAAAATATTGTTTATTAAAGTATCTAAAAAATAAAATATAAAAGTTAATAAAAAAATCATTTTTTAAGCACCGATAAATAATGAGAATTTTTAATATCGGCTTCTAAGTTTACTTCTAGATACTTTAATGATTCAAACTTATCTTTTCTTTTTCCTTTAACGGTTCCTATTAATACTCCACTTGGATATAAAGAAGTAAGACCACTAGTATATACTTTATCTCCCACATTTATTTTATCTATGTTTTTTATTCCGTCTATTATAAGAGAATTATTATCTAAATCAAATTTTGTACTTACTCCATATTCTCCACCCACAACAACACTTATTTTATTTTTAAATGATGGCGAAGTAATAAGTTTAACCTCACTTGTGTTATCTGTTGTTTTAATTACTTCCCCAACAAAACCATCTTTATTTATAACACTCATTCCTTTTTTTATTCCCTCAAACTCTCCTTTATCTATTAAAACTGTATCAAACCAATTAATACTATTTCTATTTATGATTGTTGCATTAATATACTCGAAATCACTATTTACTATATTTAAATCTAATATATCTTTTAATTCTCTTAAATCCGCTTCTCTTTCATCTAAGACTGTACCAACTACTTCACTTGAAAGTTCTATTTTTACATCTCTAGAGAAGATTCTCATAGGAAAAGTAATTAAATCCTTTAAAGCTCTTTCGACTTTATAAAGCCCTCTTTCATCATTAACTAAAAAAGAAGAAAACAAAAATGTTGCAACAGACAAAAACACTATTAATAAATAAACAATTCTTTTTTTCATATTCACTCTCCTACTCATAAAAACTATAATAATTATTATTCCCAATAATTATATGGTCTATAACATTTATACCTATTAATACACCAATTTCTTTTAATCTTGTAGTAACCTCTACATCCTTATAACTAGGTGTTGCATCTCCACTTGGATGATTGTGTACACATATAAGTGCTGAGGCTGAATATTTAAGCGCTTCTTTAAATATCTCTCTAGGATGAATTGTAGAGTGATCAAGGGTTCCAATAAAAAGAACTTTCTCTTCAATTAAATATTTTTTAGTATCTAAAAACATAACACAAAAATATTCTTGTTTTTGATGTGATAATTTATCTTTATAATATTCATAAACTACATTTGCATTTCTAACCTTTAACTTATTTTTCTCTACTGTCTCTAAATATACTCTTTTACCAAGTTCTAAACTAGCAAGTAAAGTAATAGCTTTTACTTTACCTATTCCTTTTATTTTAGTTAATTTATTAACACTAAAAGACTGCAAGTCGTTTATTTTAGTAACTTCTTCTAATATCTTATTAGAAATATCTTTAACAGATGTATCTTTAGTTCCTGTCTTTAAAATAATTGAAATAAGCTCTAAATTACTTAAATTACTTGGACCTACTTCCATAAATCTTTCTCTTGGTCTTTCAATATTTGGCAAATCTTTTATTAATGTTTTCATAGACATTCCTCCTTATATTTTTTTAATACTTGTTTATTAATATTAATTATCATGTCATAGTCATTACTTTCTAAAAGAAGTGTATCGTATTTTTCTAATGTTTTAATAAACTCTTCATTTTTTACTTTCTTGGTTTTAATAAATGTAAAAAATCCTTTTTCATTATAAAGTTCATTTAATTTATTAATATTTTTTTTATTCATACTAATTCCAACATAAATAATATATAAACCTCCTTCTTCACTTACTAAATAACTTGGTAAACTTTTAGATAAAGTATCAACATTTTTATATTCGCTAAATGCTCCAATTTGAATAAAATATAAGTTTTTTTCTTTAAAAGAACTTGCGATTACTTCTTCATTTTTATAACTTTTATATAAAAAATACGCACTAAAAGTTCCAATTAATAAACACAAAAATATACTAAAAAATACTTTTTTATTCATAATTTTCACCTAAATAAAGTATAAATCAAAATATATGATTTTTTTGTCGTTTTATGTTTTATTTTTCTTCTCTAAAACAAGAATTTATGTTATATTAAATATAGGAGGGTAAGATGAAATATAGAGAGATTCATATTAAAGAAGAAGATACAGAAATAGTCACAGAATTATTAACAAATTTTATTTTAAAACAAAACCATCTTAGAAATCTTTGTTTACAAATGCAAGGAATAGAAGAAGAAAACTTAAATGAAGATATGCTTTATTCACATATATATTGGTCTATTGTAAACAAGAATTATTCAACTATTCATTTAATGAAAGAAAAGAAGAAACTATTAACTTAAATAAACTTATAGTTGGACCATGGTTTAACCTTTATACAATGTTAAGTGAAATATCAAAAAAAAGAATGATTTCAGATGACCTTTGGGCTTATAAAGCTAAACATGCTCATAATGGTTATGAACTTTTAAAAATTTATAATAACTATAAATTATTTCACTTAAGTGATAGAGAAAATGATAATTTGTTAAATATACTTGATCCTAATTCTAAAGAATATAGTTATTTAAAACTATTATTATCTAAAACAAAAATAGAAGAAAGTTTAAAAAATAGATATGGAGAAGAAGAAGCAAAAAATTATATAAGTTATTTAAACAGTTATGAAAATAAAGAAAAAGATAAATTATTATTTATTTACTCAGGTAATGCAACTATTGAAGAATATGAAGAGTTTACTTCAAGTCTAGGAAAAGATAAAAAAAGAAATAATAAAAAAATGATACACAAAATATCAAAAAACTTTTTTAAACAAAAAAAATAATAATACCTACTTCACTAAATTAGGCATAATGCATATATTAAAGTGAGGAGGTTACTTATGAGTACTTATAAAGAAATCGTAACTAAAACAGTTGTTGGAAAAGGAAAGAAAAACTTTAGAAATAAATATACTGCGACTTGTGAAAATATAGTTGATACTGTTTTAGGTTGTTGGGTAATTAATCATACATTATCTGGAACAAATTCTGGAGAAAATGTAAAAATAAATGGGAGCTTTGATATAAATATTTGGTATAGTTATGATAATAATACTAAAACAAATGTATTAACTAAAAAAATCAATTATGAAGAACTAGTTAGAGTTCACTTAAAAGATGACTTACCACTTAATAGTAATTCAGAAATAATTTTAAGAAGTTTAAAAAACCCAAATTGTATAGATGTTACAAGTAATGGAAATGAAATAACATACATTATAGAAAAAGAAATAGGAATAGAAATTATTGGAGATGCAAAAGTAAAGATAAATGCATTTGAAGATGAAGATGATTATGAATTAATTGAAGATGATCCAATAGATGTAAATGAAGACGTCATGGATGATATTGAAAACGAAGTTAATGAAGACTACATAGATGAAAAAACAGAAGAAGTTTAAAAAGAACTACACGAAAGTGTAGATTTTTTTTAAAATATAAGTTCATAAGGATTATTTGAAGTGCCAATACCTTTAGCTTTTGTATCTCCCTTAATTGAAATTACTGGTCTTATACCCATTTTATTTTCTAAGTCACTTCCAACTAAACCACCACTTTTAAAATCATATACAATATTAGAACTCGTTTTTTCACTCATTATATAGTAAACGCTTGGAGAAATCGTATGAAAATACCTAGATTTATAATCACTTATATTTAAATAAAATATTTTATTTTTCATGTTGGTACTAACAGTAATATAACCAGCAGCTCCAGCATAAACTATTTCATCTGATGTTAGTGAACCAATCTTT
>USDC01000083.1 GCA_900553435.1 uncultured Mycoplasmatota bacterium | reverse complement strand
GTATGAACTGATAAACAATCAGCAATATTAACAAGAACTTGTAGACTAAGTTTAGTATTGCCTGTTTCTATATGGCTTAGATGTGTGACTGATATTCCGATTTTTTCAGCAAGTTGTTCCTGAGATAAGTTGTTTGCTTTACGGAATTTTCTAATACGTTGTCCTATTTTGTAGTAATCCATAGAGTACCTGCCTATATAATATAATGATACTTGAATTGTATAGGCAATTGTGATATTATTTAATAAACTACATGGGCGAGAATATGTGCATATACTTAAAAGGAGAAAAGTATGAGAAAAAAATATATATTTATAATTGGATTTATTTTAGTATTATTAACAGGATGTTCTCAGAAAACAAATGATGTTGAAAGTAAAATAGAAAATGTATCAAATCAAAAAGATAATGAGTTTACAGAAATTAACAATATTATTGATATTGACCTAAAAAGCGTGAGATATACAGGCGATTACGATAATCGTTTTTTAGGATTCTCTGGTGATAAAGCATATTTGTTTGATGTAAATGGACAAATTTTAAATGAGTATAGTGATAATAGTAACCCAACAGAATTTTTTAATACAATATATGCGAAAGAATATATTAATAGTGCAAAGCAACAATCATATTATAAAATAACAGATGTCAAGGGAAATGATATAACTTACAAATATATGAACTCAGATGATAAATTTTATAATATATATTTGGTGGATAAAAGTCCTATGATTTTAGCATCAATATTTGAAGAAAATCCTACTTCTAGTAGTGTAAAATTGGTATTTAAGGATATTAATGGTGATATTAAATATTCGGTCAGCACAGATGATGAAAGTCTAAAAAGTAATAAAATAGATGTAAAATATTTTAAATCATTAACATTAAAAGTGGATTATATTGGAGATGGCATAGTTTATTTAAAAAATACGCCGTATTCATATTTTATTAATATTAAAACAAATGAAGTGTTTAAAGATAAATATGAGGCTCATAGTAATTATATAAATGGTTATATGTCATACAGAAGTGTAGGAGGTAATGGAATTTTAGATGTACATGGGAATCAGATACTTAATGATACATCAAAAAAATTAGATTGTACGTATAGTAATGGAGTTTATTATAATTTTGAAGATAAAAAATTTTATGATTTAGATGGAAATGCAATTATTGATTTATCAGAATTTGATGTAGAAAGTTCAGATAAGTATTTTGGTGTTAGTGCCAGCAATAAATTAGGAGAATATGTTTTTGACAAATATGGATATTGCAATATTGTTGTAAAAAATCCTTCTGGAAAAAATTATTATGGAATAATAAATAAAAATGGTGAATGGATTAAGGAACTACAGAGTACAGAAATTAGATATGAAAAAGAGTTATATGAAGATGTAATATTGTATGAAGACTATGAGGGATATAAGGTATACGATGTAAAAAATAAAAAAGATATTGGAATCACTATGACAAGTACGAATCAATCATTTGTAAAAGATAATTTCTTTAAGGAAAATTATATAGATATAAAAGACGGAAAATTATATATGTATAATTTTAAAGAAGGTAAATCAAAAATAATAGAATTATTTAAATTATGATGGGAGATTAGCTATGAAAAAAATATTTTTAGTGATGTTTATTTTTTTTACAATGTTTTCTATATCAGCATGTGGTGAAATTCAAGTAAAAAATACTGAAGAATCAATCACAGAGTTAAGTGAAAAAGACAAGAGAGAGCAAGAGTGGCAAAAGGAAAAGAGCAAAATAATGAATTCTATAAATGAAGACAATGCTGAATATAAGGGAAAATGTGGTGCATACACTAATTGGTATTATAAAAATAATACATTAGTTATGAAAGGTAAAGGAAGTGTGATAGAAGATTGGAAAGATTATTTAAGAGAAAATAATATAACATTGGATATTAAAACTATAGTACTAGATGATAATATAACAGAAATGTATCCAGGAACTTTTATGTATTCAAATGTTGAAAATGTATATTGGTCAAATGGAATGGACGAGATTACAAGAGATGCTTTTTTGGTTGTAAAAAATTGAAGGAAATGTATTTACCAAGTAGTATCAAGAAAATAGGTAATTCAGCATTTATGGGATGTGAAAATATTGAAAAGATAGAAAATAGTGAACAATTGGTTAAAATAGGAGATTTTGCTTTTGCATCATGTAAACAACTAAAGGAAATTACAGTTTCTAATAATGTTGAAATAGGAGAGCAGGCATTTTACCAGAATATTGTTGTAACAAAAAAATAGAAATATGTTTATAGGCAGTAAATATACTTTAATTTTTGATTATGTATTTAAAAATACGATTGTTTTGATTTATATAAAAGCGAAAGAGAGGGATAATCAATGAATAACAAAAAAATAATAATAACTGTTTTGGTTTTAGTTTTAGTGTGTATTAGTGCATGTGGAAAAAAGGAAGTAGCTAGTAATCCACAAGAGCAATTAACTGGTAAGTGGGATTTTGTTGAACAATCACCTAAAAAATGTCCTTCAATACAAAATATAAGGTATAACAACATAAGCGAAAATAAATTAGAATTATTTAGTGATGGTTCAGCAATTGCGGATGGAGAGTCTGTAAAATGGAGTGCCGAAAATGGACGACTTAAAATAGGTAGTGATGTTTCTAGTTATGAATTGTCAGATAATAAGTTGAAATTAATAGATGATGATGGGTGTGAAAGAATATATGAAAAAAAATAGCTTATTTTAATATATAATTGAAATTATAAAATAAGTAAAGATGTATGATATGCAAAGTGCGTAAGTTATGTGGTGACAAAACTTATGCACTTTTTGAATTTTATCTTTAATGCAATGATGTTAGTATTTTAAATATTATTTGAGAGTAATGAGCATAACAGTTCTTTTTTCGTGAAAAATTATGGTATAATAAAATTGGTTCATAAGTATATTTCCTTTGGTTTAGGTTTTTAATAATTAACATGGTATCAAAGAAATGCTATATGAGCTTTTTTATTTAATTAGCATTAAGTTTCAATTTACAATTGGTAAAAAGTATGCATAGCTATACAATATAAAAATTATCAAATATAAGGTATAAAAGATATGAAAGATAAAAAATATAAAATTCAAAAAGAAAAAGTACACCAATATGATGATATGCTCGGAAAATTAGAAGCATATAGCAAGGAAAACATAGTTCCTATGCATATGCCAGGTGCTAAACGAAACAGTGAACTTATAGGCAGATATATGGATGACATGCCAGCACCATATGATATAGACATTACTGAGATAGATGGCTTTGATAACATGCATAATGCAGATGGAATGATAAAGAAAGCATTTGAAAAGACAGCGGCATTATATGGAGCTGATGAGAGTCTGTTTTTAGTTAATGGAAGTACGGCAGGCAACATGGCGGCAATATGTGGAGTTACGGATAAAGGGGACAGTATAATAGTGGCAAGAAACTGTCACATTTCCGTCTATAATGCAATTATCCTAAATGAACTGGATGCGAATTATGTTTATCCACAATATGATGACGAATATGGATACTATAAGGGGATAAGTTTAAGAGAAATAAAGGATACTGTGGAAAAGAATGAGAGTATGGGCAAAGATATTAAGGCAGTAGTTATAACTTCTCCGACATATGAAGGTAATGTTTCAGACATTAAAAATATAGCAGCATATCTTCATGAACATAATATACCGTTTATAGTTGATGAAGCTCATGGAGCACATTTTAAGTTTTCTTGTGAATTTCCACAGACTGCAGTTGAGCAGGGGGCAGATATAGTTATAAACAGTGTACATAAGACACTTCCTTCGCTTACACAGACGGCAGTTATGCATATAAACTATGGATATGTAAATGTTTCTAAGGTGAAAAGATACTGGAATATATATCAGTCAACCAGTCCATCATATATACTTATGGGATCAATAGACAGATGCATGAGCATAATAGAAAAAGATGGTGAATATCTTTTTGAAAATTATATATCAAAGTTAAAAATATTACGCAATAAATTAGGTCAGCTTAAAAATATAAAATAGTTATTGGGTGTGATAATGCAAAAAAACTATACGATATATTATTAAATGAGTATGGAATACAGCTTGAAATGTCGTCATTAAAGTATGCCATAGCTATGACATCAATATTTGATTCTGCAGAGTATTATGACAGATTTTACAATGCATTGTGTGAAATAGATAGAAGGTATAATGCCAATAATATAAACAATAGTGCAAATAATAATCAAAATTATGTTGAACGTTACAATATATTTAATAAT
>USDC01000082.1 GCA_900553435.1 uncultured Mycoplasmatota bacterium | reverse complement strand
ATTAACCTCCTTACAATTTTTGCAAGGTTTTTTAATATTTTTTAGAAAGTGTCTGTTGTTAGAAATTTTTCCATTGTTTAAAATGATAAACTCATCAGCTTGTTTTAATATTTTTTCTTGATGTGAAATTATTATTGTTGTTTTGTTTTTATTTTTGTTTTTAAAGATTTTAATTAAATTATCAAAGCTCCATAAATCGATACCAGCTTCTGGTTCATCAAAAATATTTAAAATTCCATTTTTATAAAGTATTAAAGCAATTTCTATTCTTTTTCTTTCTCCACCAGATAATGTATCATCAAAATCTCTATTTATGTATTCTCTAGCACATAATCCTACTTTTCTTAAGTAACTTTTTATGATTTCAAATTCTGTATCTTTTTTTACTGCATCAAAAAGATTTTTAACAGTTAGTCCTTTAAAAGTTACAGGTGTTTGAAATGCATAAGATATACCTAAATTAGCTCTTTCGTGTATTGGTAAGTTAGTTATGTCTTTATCATTAAGTATTATCTTTCCATTTGTAGGTTTTATTAGTCCCATAATTATTTTAGCAAGTGTACTTTTACCACTACCATTAGGGCCAGTTATTACAAATAATTTTCCACTTTCTATATTTAAATTTATATTATCTAGAATAGTTTTTCCATTTTTTTTGTAAGTGATGTTTTCTAATTTAAGCATTTCTTCCTCCTTAAACTATCAAAATTATATTATTTATATTTGTTTTAGTCAAGGAGAGTAAAATAAAAAATAGGTATTTGTTTTTACCTATTTTATCCCTTTTTCTTTATAAAAATTATATAATTCTTTAAATCTATTAAAATGTACTACTTCTCTTTGTCTTAAGAAGTTAAGTGGTCCAAGTATATCTGGGTCGTTTGTTAGGTTCATTAAGTTTTCATATACACCACGAGCTTTTTCTTCTGCGGCCATATCTTCTGATAGGTCAATTAGCGGATTTCCAGTAACACCTATATAAGCAGTAGTAAACGGAACTCCATTAGCATCCATTGGATATATACCTTTGTTATGTTCTGTATACCAAGCTTCTAGATTATTAGCTTTTATTTCTTCAATTGTAGCATCTTTTAGTAATTGATTAATCATGGTTTGTATCATTTCGATATGCCCAATTTCTTCTATTGCGATATCATTAAGTAAAGCTTTTCCTTTTTCATCAGGCATAGTAAATCTTTGAGAGAAATATCTAAGTGAAGCAGCTAGTTCGCCGTCTGGACCACCAGATGGAAAATGGTATAAAGAGAAGTTTTCACAGTAAATAAAGAAGAGTTTACTAAATTTGTAAACTCTTCTTTATTCATTACTTTTATTGGAAATCCAATTATGAGATAAATATAAGCTTAATTCTTTTATCTTTTTTTGTGCTTCTTCTTTTGATGGTTTATTTATCTCAATAACCTTAATCTCATTTTTTTTCATATGACTCTCCATATATATTGATACTAATGTATATGGAATTAAAATAAATTATATTACTTCTTTATTCATTATCAAAATAACCGTCAATAAAAACTATAAGAAATGCAGTAAAAATAAAAATCAATAAAAGTGCTTCATCTTTTAACGGAATTCCCGTAACTGGTGAAATTCCATGATTTAAACTTCCGCTTACTAAAGCCATTATCAATAACAGAATAATTCCGATTGAGGCAATGATACTAACTTTACATTCTTTATTCGTGATAAAATGTTCCTCCTCTCTCTGAAGTTTCGGGGAAAGGGGAAGTATTGAAAAGAGAGTTATTTGTATGTATAAACATTTTATTTGCTTATACCTCAAACAACGCCCCCAGAACAAACGTTCTATTTTTAATAATTATAAAAGTATTTGTTTATCTAATTATATAATATACATTTTATTGCTCATATGACAATATTTTGTTTTTTATGATTATTTATTGTCCGAATTGAATAGAAAAAAGGCACTCCTTTTTTCTACCTTAAGGAGTGCCTTAATGTTCTCTTTGATGGAGTTTCTTCACTCCGCATTTAACGGGTTTTCTTTCCTCGTATATTTTGGTTTAACTCATTTAAAACTTCCATCGCAAAATATAAATCATCAAAATAACGAGTACTAACTAAATGACCTTCAATTAAATCCATGCAAAGTATAAAATATTCTCGATTGTATTCACTGTAAAGTAAGTTCCCGTTTTATGTTACTTCTAATACATGACAAGTTCCAAGTCCTGCAATTTCTATCTTTTCATATTGGTTCATACGTTTATCGTTTCCTTTCTTTTATACATTCCTCGTATTTTTCAATCTCTTGAAAGCTTTCTAATGCACTGGTATGTAAATGTTAATATTCTTAATTGAATATGGTATTATTAAAGAAATTAGTCTCTTTATATATTATTGTGGGTACACTATGAAACTATCTTACTTAAAAAAATTATTAACATTAAAGATATAAATAATATTGAAAAAAATATAAATTTTGATTACTTTAGAATTACTAATCTCGAAAACAGACTGTTTATTAAAGCTAAACACGTATTGTTTTTCCCTTTTTATATTTCACAACAAGATTTAAAAAACGGTTGGTATCTCAATAAATATGATTTAAGAAAACATATTCTTGAGATTTATGATAAGCACCCAAATTATACTTTTGTGATTGAGGAAAACATGTTAGTTGATGTCCCTGATTGCATGCATTTTATAGTTGTTGATAATATAATGCTTACTATCGATAAAATATTTGATTTTATGTTATCGGAATTTAAAGGAAAAACAATATTAGTCACTGGAAGTGTTGGAAAAACTTCTACAGTTGGTATGTTAGAAAGTGTTTTAAAAGCTTCTAATAAATCAGTTTTGAGAATATATAGTAAAAGAATCACCCCATTAGTTTTAAAATCATATATTATAAATTTTGTAACACCAGAATTGGAATATATCGTTATGGAAGCTGAAATGTTTTATAAAAAGCATATTCCATACTTTTCTAAAACTATGAAGACGTATTTGAGTATTATTTTAAATGTAGAAAAAGAGCATCTAGGTGTAAATGGAATAGATACCATTGATGATATTGTTGAAAATAAAGTTGAATTGATAAGATATTCAAAGTATGCTATAGTTAACGGTAGGGACGAGAGATTGTCTAAACTTAAACATAAAAGCAATTCCATATATTACAAAAATAAGAAATTATTTGATACAGATTTGTCTCTGTTGTAATGTCAAATATTGTTTTTGAAGCTAGTAAAATATTGAAATTAGATAGTAATATTTATATTCATTCTATTAATCATTTTACGCCTGTTGAAAATCGCCTTTCAAAACAAATTATTTATAGTAAAGAAATAATATTTGATGGTGAAGTTTCAGGAGTATCTAGGTTAAAAATGCTCTGTAATCATTTTTATAAAAAAGCTGTAATTATCATAAGAACTTTTACTTACGAAGGTGAAGAAAATGAAAATTATGAGTTATTAAAGACTTCTCTATTAAATTTTGAAAAAGTTTATTTATTTGAAAATGTAAAAGAAAAAGATTTACTTACAGAAAGAAATACAATAATTGTAAGTAACCATGATTTTATAAAAAGTATAAGTAAAGATATTGTAATATTTTATCATTACGGTAGCTATTATAGGAAATTTTCTGAATTTTCGATTGATTTTTTAGAAAGGGTGATTAAATGAAAACAATATTAATGATTCATGGTTGGGATTATGAAAATTATACTAATAGGTGTAAAAATTACGCATGGAGTAATCGAAAGCTCTTTATAAATAAACTTTCTGAAAAATTTAATGTTATTTATTTGAATCTACCTGGTTTTGGTGGAGAACCCGAACCAAAAGAAAAGTCTTGGAATCTAGATGATTTTTCTAAATACATTGATTCTTACATAAAACAACATCATTTGAAAATAGATTATATTTTAGGCTATTCATTTGGTGGAGCTGTTGCAACTCGTTATAAATTAAATGTAGATAATAAAATAAAATTAATTTTAATATCACCAGCAATCATAAGGAATAATGATAAATCGAAAAAATTTATAAAAACCCCGCGTTTTCTAGATGTTTTAAGAGTTAAAATACGTGATATTTATTTAATTTATTATATTAAAAATCCTGAAATGAAATATGGGACTAAATTTCTTAGAGCAACTTATCAGAATATAGTAAGATTAAATTTGATTTCCGAAATAAATACATTTGATTCAAAAGATATATTAATTATTTATGGCTCTAATGATAATATGGTAAATCCAAATTCAGCTATAAAATATTACTCTTCTTCTATTTTAAAAAATGTAAAATTCATTG
>USDC01000081.1 GCA_900553435.1 uncultured Mycoplasmatota bacterium | reverse complement strand
TTGATGCAGCATTGCAGTATGTTAAAAGAATATGCACAGTATGTTGCCAAAGTACGTCACTATGCGGCATACATGCAATTGAACCAGGCAGTGGAACGTGCTGTAAACGAATGTATCCGGGAAGGAATCCTGACAGAATTCCTTATCCGAAACCGGAGTGAGGTTATTAATATGAGCATTTTTGAGTATGATAAAGAATTGGAAGAGAAGAAGTTGAGAAAGGCAGAGTTTGAGGCTGGTCGTGAGATTGGACATGAAGCTGGACTGGCAGAAGGCAAAAATCAGGCTGCTTTTGAAACAGCAAAGCGTATGCTTGCTTTAAAGGAATTCACATCTGAAAAGATTGCAGCTATTTCAGGACTTTCGTTAGATGAAGTGAAAAAGCTGCAGGAGTAGACGGTCAGAAAAAGTAAAGCAGATGAATGAATTTACAAATATGATATCAATTACAGGAGAAAACAAATGAAATACTATACTGAAAATGAATTACAAAACTTCAGATTTGAGGGCGCATACATTGCAGAAACCTGCGCAGTCAATGGGATCTTTGAAATGATATTGGACAATGTGACGATTTTACCACAAAATTCGTGCAATCGTGATATCCGCGAAATGCGTGCAAATGAACTGAAACTGAAAATCCGTGAGCCGGAGATTACGGCATTTGTCGAGGAAGGCTATAAAGTTTATGACGCAGACGGTAATCTGAAAGAAAAGAAAGAGGATATACTGATCGCGGCAGAAGATCAGGCAGCAAAATTAAAGGAACTGGAAGGATGTGAAATCTATTCCATTGAGCAGGAGAAAGGTGTCTATACGGTATCCATTGATACGGAAGACCATACTTTCATGATTAAAGTAAGCGGAAGCGCAGATGCCGAAGAGTGGGACCGGTTTCTGAGTAAAGATTAAAGGAGCGGGGATTACGATGGAAACAAATGAAAAAAGCCGTGTGCTGGATATGACAAGGGGAAATCCGTTCCGGCTTGTATTAAAATTTGCGCTGCCACTGTTTTTTGGAAATCTGCTACAGCAGTTTTATAATCTGGCGGATACTGCAATTGCCGGACATGTTCTGGGAGATCACGCACTCGCACAGATTGGAGCAGTTTCGGCGCTATATGGACTTATCACGAATTTTGCATTTGGAATGAACAATGGACTGGCGTTGTCTTTAAGCCGCAGCTTTGGAGCAGGGGATGAGCAAAAAATGAAGCATGTCTCCTGCTGGATGGTAACAATTTCCATGTCGGTATCCATTGTATTAATGTCCATTTTTCTGTTGTGTAAAGAACCTCTGCTGATTCTTTTGCAGGTTCCGGAAGAGACGATGGCAGGTGCGATGGAATATCTTACGATCATACTGATTGGAATACCATTTACGATGGCATATAATATGGAAGCTGCTATGCTGCAGGCGGTTGGAAACAGTATGACACCGCTTTTGTTTTTGCTGTTCAGCAGCGTTTTGAATATTTCATTGGATTATGTGTTTATGGCACCATTGGCGATGGGAATCGGAGGTGCTGCGTTTGCAACGGTTTTGTCACAAGGAGTAAGTGCATTTCTGGCGTTCATACTTATATGGCGCAATTATCCACTGCTTCATTTTAAAAGAAATGATTATCAGGTGGAGAAAAAATTAAAGTATTACTCGCAGAATTACTTCTGCAGAATTCTGGTATATTACTATTAGATGAGCCAACTAACAATTTAGATATTGGAGCATTAAGGTGGCTTGAAAAATATTTGGAAAACGAAAAAAAGAAAATGATTATAGTATCTCATGATGAGGTTTTCTTGAATAATATTACTAATAAAATTTTTGAGCTCAATAATGGTACTTTAAAAGAATATAATATGAAATATGATGATTATTTGTTAGAAAAAAAACGCGAGTATGATAGCGAGTTATTGGAACATAATAAAGCGGTGGAAGAAAAAGAAAAAATAAAGAAACAAATTCAAAAATCAAAACAGTGGGCTAATAAAGGTAACAATAAGAAAGCTAAGGATAATGATAAACTTGCAAATAACTATGCTAAAGAAAGAACAAATACAAGAAATATTTCTAAATATACAAAGGCATTAGAAAATCTTAATATACCAAAATTTGAAGAAAAAAAACCTATAAATTTTTTCTTTGATTTTGATGATGAAAAAGGTAATAAGAATATTTATATTGAAAATTTAGTATGTGGGTACGAAAACTTTTCTACTCCTGTTTTAAATTTAACTATAAATTTTGGACAAAAAATTCAAATAAATGGTGGGAATGGTTCTGGGAAGACTACCTTACTTAAAACACTTTTAGGTGAGTTAAAACCTTTAAGTGGTAATATTGTTATAGGAAATGATGTTAAAATAGGATACATTTCTCAGGACACATTATTTGCTAATACTAAAGAAACAATTTTAGAATATTTAACAAAGGATAAGACTAACATTGATTTATCGTATATATTTACATTACTAAATAAATTTAATATTGACTATGAGAACAAAGACAAGTTATATTCAAGTTTATCTCCTGGGGAAAGAACAAGAGTAAATTTAGTAAAAATAGCCCTTGATAAAACTAATGTGTTAGTATTAGACGAAGTAACTAATCATTTGGATAAAGAAGCTATTGATTTAATTTATGAATTGATTTCCTCTTATCAAGGTACAATCATCAGTGTATCTCACAATAGAAAATACATAGAAATTTTAAATCCAGATATAAATTTAGATATAAAAACAGGGGAAATATATTATAACAATATTACTAAAAAACGTTAAATTTTCAACAAAAAAAATATTGATTTCTCAATACTTTTTCTTTATTTATAAGCTGTGTTATGCAGCTTTTTTCATATCTCTAATTTCTTTAGCTGATAGTCTTTTTCTTTTGTTTCCGATTTTTACTGTTTGTAAATTTACTTTTTGAGTTTTATTTGTTGCTTTTAAAGAAAAAGGTCTATTTTTAGCTGAATTATTCTTTTTTGTTGAAATATTTTTTGGCATAATTCTACCTCCTCTTGAACTTCTAATAATTTACCATAAAATAGAGCTTTAGTCAATTATATGTTTTAAATTAGTACAATATATCTGTGTTTTTCTTTACTTAAGCGAACAAATGTTATAAAATTTTAGTAGGAGAGAGTTATGAAATATGTTCCACTTAATGTAAAAACTCATTATGAATTATTAAGTAGTATAATTAAGATTAATGATTTAATTAATTATGCTAAAAATAATGATATTGATTCTATTGCTATTGTTGATAGTAATATGTTTTCTAGTGTTCTTTTTTATGATGAATGCAAAAAGAATAATATAAGGCCAATTATTGGAATTTGTTTAGAAGTGGAAAATATTTCTTTTAATTTATATTGTAAAAGTTTTTTAGGTTATAAGAATTTATGTAAAATAGTAAGTGAAAAAAATATTAATGGTTTAAGTTTTTCTGTTTTAGAAAAACATTCAAGTGACTTAAAATGTATTTTATCTTTTTCTTGTAGAAATTATTTTGATAAAATAAAAAATATTTTTAATGAAACTTATATTTCTTATAAAAATAATAATGAATTATTAGAAGCATCTTTGATTACAGAAGATGTAGTTTATTCTGAAGAAGTATTAAGTATTTATGAAAATGATTTAGAATATGTTAAATATCTTAATATGATAAGAGATGGAGTAGTAGAAAGTGATGAAGTTAAATATGATTTATCTCTTAAATATTTAGATAAAAAGATTTCTCTTAGAGATATACAGACAACAAATGAGTTTGCTAGTGATTTAAATTTAGTTATTCCAGAGTTTAAATATGAGCTTCCTAAATATAAAGAGGAAGAAGATAGTAACTTAATACTTAGAAATTTGTGTAAAAAAGGTTTGAACAAAAGACTTAATGGAAATGTAACTAAAGAATATAGTGATAGGTTAAATTATGAGTTAGATGTTATTTCTAGTATGGGATACACCGATTATTTTTTAATTGTTTATGATTTTATTTTATATGCTAAAAAAAATAAGATAATAGTTGGACCTGGTAGGGGAAGTGGAGCTGGTTCACTTGTTTGTTATAGTTTGGGGATTATTGAGATTGACCCATTAAAGTATAATCTTATATTTGAAAGATTTTTAAATCCTGAGCGTATAAGTATGCCTGATATTGATGTTGACTTTGAGCATACTAGGAGAGATGAAGTAGTAGATTATGTAAGAGGAAGATACGGAAAAGAAAATGTTGCAAATATTATTACTTTTGGAACGCTTTTACCTAAGCAAGTTTTAAGAGATGTTGGTAGAGTTTTAGAAATAAATATAAATGAAGTTGATAAAGCTTCATAATTAATCGCCTCTCCCCCATTTTATTTATATACAAGATAATCCCCTTAATCATTTGATTAACGGG
>USDC01000080.1 GCA_900553435.1 uncultured Mycoplasmatota bacterium | reverse complement strand
AGAAGTTCTATTTTTTAATGGACTTTGAGCTATTAATTCATTTGGTAAATCATAATCAAATTCTTTTAATTGCATTTCTTCCTCCTTATCAAAAAAATAAACCTACTAATGTAGGTTAATTTATTAACTTACTTGTTTAGAGCTTGGCGTTATATCAAGCGTACCACTAAATGTTTTATTTGAGTCAACTGTTTGGTCTTCTGTGGTGCTTCTTGCGTAATTAAATGTGATTGTATAAGTTTGAGTTGTATTAGGTTCTACTAAAACATCACTTATAATGTTAATATTATTTCCTAAGGTTGGAACAGTAGTAGAAGCAAGTGTTCCTCCACCATTTGTACTTGTTATACTATATGTTAAATCTTGAGTCCTTGTAAAAGTATTTGTTAAGCTTTCCCACACTAAATTATAATAAGTTGATAAATCTCCAGTATTTGTAACTGTAAAAGTTACACTTTCGCTCCAACCAGGAACAATTGTTCCAAAATTAACTGCCGCATTATCACTTAGAGTTAATTCTTTTATTCCAGTTGTTACATCAACATTCTTACCCTCTCCAGATATTTGAGTCATAAAATATGCAAATGAAACTCCAATTAAAGCTAATATTAGTAAAAAAGTTATAACGAATGCTGCAAAAACACTTTTATTTTCTTTTATTTTTTCTTTCATAATATTCACCTATTTTTCACATTAATTATTTCATTTTTTTGTGTTTTTGTCAAATAAATATTGGTATATTTCTGTATAGTTTTTTACACATATAAATTTTATATTTTTTCTTATCTCTTCACTTACATCATTTAAATCTTTTTTATTTTCCTCTGGAATAAAAACAGTTCTTATTCCATGTTTATAAGCAGCAACTGCCTTTTCTTTTAACCCACCAATTGGTAAAACATCTCCAAGTAAGGTCATTTCACCAGTCATAGAAACACTAGTATCTATTTTTTTATTAGTTAAATAACTTAGAATTAAAGTAGTGATAGTTGTCCCAGCACTTGGGCCATCTTTTGGAATTCCTCCACCTCTAAAATTAATATGAAAATCCTTTTTTTCTAAATCTTTCAAATTAATATTAAATTCTTTACTATGACTTTTTATATAACTTATTGCAATACTAACACTTTCTTTCATAACATCTCCTAAAGAACCTGTTAATATTTCTTTATTGTTTCCACTAAAAGATGTTATTTCACATTCTATTATGTCTCCACCTAAATTAGTATAAGCAAGTGCATTTATAAATCCTATTCTTGTTTTTCTTTTTGTTGGTTTTAATATTTTTTCTTTACCTAAGTACTCAGTTATTTTATCTTCTTTTACAACTACATTATTAATCTTCTTATTTGATTTTTGATACTCAGTAATTATTTTTCTAAACAATTTATTTATTAATCTATCTAATTCTCTTACTCCGCTTTCTTTTGTATAACTTTCTATCATACTTAAAATTGCATTATCTTCTATGGTTATATTTTTTTTGTTCAAATTATATTTTTCATATATTTTAGGTATTATATGATTTTTAGCAATATCAAGTTTTTCATAATCTGTATAACCAGATAACTCTATTACTTCCATTCTATCGTATAACGGAAAAGGAATATCATATTTGTTATTAGCAGTAACAATAAATAAAACATCACTTAAATCAACCTCTTCATCAACATAATTATCTACAAAATGTTTATTTTGCGTACTATCAAGTATATCTAGTAAAGTAGAAGAAGGATCTCCTCTATAGTCTCTCGAAAGTTTATCAATTTCATCAAGTAAAATAACAGGATTATTGCTTTTAGCTTTTATTAAAGCATTTATTATTTTTCCTGGTCCACTACCAATATAAGTTTTTCTATGCCCTATAATTTCAGCACTATCAAATAAACCACCTAAAGATATTTTAACAAAATTTTTATTTAATGCATCAGCTACACTTTTAGCAAATGTTGTTTTACCAACCCCTGGAGGTCCAATTAAACAAAGAGTTGGAGGTAAAACATTCTTTTTAAAGTTTTTAAGTGCTATATACTCTATAATTCTTGTTTTAGCATCAGTAAGTGCATAATGATTTTTATCTAAATTTTTTTCTATTTTTTTTAGATTTTTTTCATCTTTTGTTTTATTACTCCAAGGAATATTAAGTAATGTATCAACATAATTTCTTATTACACTTACCTCTGGACTAACCTCAGGAGTAAGTTCATATCTTTTTAATTCTTCATTAACTTTATCAACAACAGATTTTGGTGCATTAATTTCAATTAATTTATTTTTAAAGTTCTCTATTTCATCTGTTTTATTACTTCTTTCTCCAAGTTCTTCTTGAATTAATTTTATTTTTTCTTTTAAAATGTATTCTTTTTGTGAATTATCTAAATTATGCTTTAATTCTAACTCTATTTTTTCTTCTAATTCTAAAACAGCTATTTCAATTCCAATCTCACTTATTAAATATTTAGCTCTACTTAAAGGAGAAGCATCTAACATAAGTTGTAATTTTTTTTCAAAAGAAAGAGGTAAAAAACTTCCAATTTTATCTGTTAATTTATCTAAATCAGTTATTCCTTTTATAGAAGATAATATACTATTTGAGATAAATGGATTTATTTTAATATAATTATCAAGTTCTTCCATTAATTTCCTTAATACGGCTGTATTTTCAACCTCATCATTTTCTCTTATATTTAATGGAGAAACTATACTTTCTAAAACATCTTCTTCATTTGAATAATTAACATAACTATAAACTTTTACACGTTTTTCACCAGTTATAACAATTCTACTATTTCCATTTGGTAAATCAATTTTACTTTTAACTTTACCTACTACACCAATTCTAGGTAAATCACTAGTATCAGGATTTTCTTCAAGAGTATCTAATGGACAAACTATTAGTACTTCATCGTTATGATATAACTTAGAAATATCTACAACCTTTTTACTAATATCATTATTAATTTCAATTCTAACTTCTTGAGACGGAAGAAGTACTAAACCTTTTAATAATATAACAGGTAAATTAGTTTTAACCATTAGTATTCCTCCTCACTTAAGCTTTTATTATAGGTTTAAATTTCATGTTTGTAAACATAAAAATAACAATTTTCATATAAATTTTACAATTATAAAAAAGTATTTGAAAACTACGTTTTATTATGTTAATATATATAAGCAAAACCCACTTTTTTACATAAAAAAAATCCATTAATTTGGATTTTTATTTTATTAAAGCGAAAGTTGATATGGATTAGACATTGTTCCATTTCCAGAAATAATTTTTGCTTCTTCCTTTAAGTACAGTGTAGGATAAACCAGTGGCTTTTCATATTTTGCAAAAGTACTATTTGCTTCATTAACCGTATAAGAATTTATCACATCTAAAGTTGTATATGCCATATCACCATTTTTAGAGGAAGCAGTTATAGTCCAAAGGGAAGTTACTAACCAATTACTTCTTGTTGAGATCACATAATCTGGGAAATTCGTTGG
The DNA here is from genome assembly GCA_900553435.1 of uncultured Mycoplasmatota bacterium. Taxonomy (GTDB): domain Bacteria; phylum Bacillota_I; class Bacilli_A; order RF39; family UBA660; genus UMGS1611. The sequence goes on along the minus strand of USDC01000080.1, from coordinate 914 downwards.
CAGAGGACTACTTGCATAATATATATCAGAAGGATAAACCAATCCTATATAAGAAATTGTAAATATGGGATTACTAGAATAAACAGAGTTTCCTCTTTCAAACTCATAATATTCACGTGCAGTAGTATTACTAGTTTTCTCACCAATACCACCTAAATACCATTTTTCTTTAACAATTAACTCTTTACTGTCCGAATTGATGTTATCGTAATAAGTTCCGTTTAAATACTTATTTAGAGTTGCATCTTCCCAATTATTTGTTCCGTTATAATTCCAATAAAAGAAGTCAACTTTAGTTTCCACTGAGGAAGTCCCGCCTACACTAGGTGGTGCATATATAGCATAACCCCCAACTGTCAAGCCATTATCTTTAAAAACAGTAGGAATTGGATCATCAGTAATCAATTTTAGTTTATCATCAAATACTCCTATAATTCTCCATGTTTCATTATTGAATGTTACATAGTTTTTTACATCATTATTACTTCCACTATATCTGTATTCTGTTAATGCAGGTGTTTGTTCTGTAGCTGGTTGATCTAGTCTTATTAAACCATCTGTATTATTTTCAGTGTATTTTGATATTATTATATTTGCTGCATTTAGTTCTTTAAACTCAACTGTACACACCGTATCATTTGTCACATTACTTACTGTTAGAGTATTGTTTGTTACACTTCCTGTTTGATTATTTGTGCATGTTACTGTTGGATTAGAGTATCCATTTGTTGGGTTTAATGTAAATGTTGCATTTGCATTACTTCTTACTACTTTTCTTGTTTCTCCTTCTATTGTTCCGTTTAGTACTGTTACTTGTACTTCATACGTTCTTATTATTTCTTCTCCATTTTTATTAAAGTAAAATTTACAATTATTTTGTTCCGTTATTCCGTTTATATTAAATGTTTTTGCCT
>USDC01000079.1 GCA_900553435.1 uncultured Mycoplasmatota bacterium | reverse complement strand
CGGACATGATATAGCTAATACCCATACAAATGAATTAGTAGCAATCATTTCTAAATTTATTGGAAAATGATTTTAAGAATAAAAAGATTGAAAACATCATTAAAATTATTAGTGATGTTTTTATTTTATGGTATAATATACCTACTGTGAAAACATCTCTTTTCAAAACTGGATAGGAGATGTAAAATGTATACTTCATATAGCACATATAAATATGGAGCGGCTTATATTAGAGTTTCTTCTGCAGGTCAAATAGAGTTTTCGCCAGATGCTCAACTAAAAATGATTTTAAAATATGCTAAAGACCATAATATCATTATAAAAAAAGAACACATCTATATTGATGAAGGAATTTCAGGAAGAAAAGCAAATAAAAGACCAGCTTTTATGAAGATGATTGCAACAGCTAAAAGCAAAGAAAAACCTTTCGATGTTATTCTTGTACATAAGTTTGATAGGTTTGCACGTTCTAGAGAAGATAGCGTTGTATATAAGTCTCTTTTAAAGAAAGAATCAGGTGTAAAAGTTATTTCTATAACTGAATCAATAGAAGATGATAAGTTTTCTATTTTGATAGAAGCGATGCTTGAAGCAATGGCAGAATACTACTCAATTAATCTAGCCGATGAAGTAAAAAAAGGAATGACAGAAAAAGCAGAAAGGGGGCAAATTCAAACTAAACCTTCTTTTGGGTACAAAATGGAAAATAAACAACTTGTTATTATTCCAGATGAAGCGAAAATAGTAAAGCTAATCTTTAATAAGTTTGCTCATAAAGAAATGGGTATGAGAGACTTGGCGGTTTATATAAATAGTCTTGGAATAAAAACACATGAAGGAAACCCTTTTGAAAGTAGGAGCATTGACTATATTATAAATAACCCTGTTTATATTGGTAAAGTTAGATGGACACCAACGGGACGTATTAGAAGGAATTTTAATTCTCCAGATTCTATTATCAGAGATAGTGAACATGAACCAATAATTGGTGTTGAGTTATGGAATAAAACTCAAGAAGTAATAAAAGAAAATAAAGAAATATATAGAAAAAATGAAAGATGTTCGACTGTCCCCAGAAGTTGGTTAAGAGGTCTTTTACGATGTGCTAATTGTGGTTGTACTTTGATTGTACAAAGTGAAAAATATATGCAATGCAATGGTTATGTTAAAGGGCGTTGTACTAAAAGTAATATGATAAAAAAAGATGTTATTGAAGGATTAGTATTAGAAAAATTAAAAGAAGCCTATAAGGGAGAAATTGAGCTTAATATTGTTCCTAAACGTACAGATGAAGATACTCGAAATGAAAAAGAGTTGATAGAAAATCAATTAAGTAAGTTAAACTATAGAGAATTACGAATAAAAGAAGCTTACCAAGATGGAATTGATACTCTAGAGGAATATAAAGCTAATAAGCTATCATTAAAAAAAGAAAAAAGTGATTTAGAAGAAAAATTAAAATCATTAAATACTGAACTTGTTGGTCAAGGAGACGAAAATATAAATAAAAGAATAAAAAGTGTTTATGATTTGTTAATTAACCCTGATGTAGATATTATTAATAAATATAATGCATCACACTTACTTATTGAAGAAATAAAGTTTTCAAGAAAAGATAAAATATTAACTATAGTTTATAAATAGTTTTGTATATACCAATTGGATTTCGGTCCTCCAAATTGAGCTGCAAGAAATTTAGCCATTCTTAAATCTTTTTTCTTAATATTTATTGGATATTGTAAGCATTTTTCGTATTTAAGCATTATTTGTTACCTCCTTTATCCCAAGGCCATGGATTTTTAATCCAAGTAAATTCGTTTTGGTATTTAACTCCACAAGATGTAAGTGGACCGTATTTTTTTTCAAAAGCATCAGTATATTTTTGTAGTTCTTGATTATATTTATTAAATAGTTCTAGTGTTTGTTTGTCATTTGGGTTAAGATCTAGATAAAGTTGTAGGTCATTTAATGCAAAAGCTAGCATTTGTATATTAAGTAGTAAGCTATCTCTTTCTCCTTTTACCATAATTTTATAATTGTAGTTTTTATATCCATCATAGATGTCATTAAACATGTTACCTCTATTAAATCCAACTGTTGGGTTTGTAATATTATTTTGTTTTTCTGGCCTAAAATTATAAACATTGAAATTATTAATATCAAAGTAGTCATTTTCTTTAATGTTCATGTCATATTCAGTGTTTTTTATTTCGTTTTCAAGATCAAAGTCTTGGTTCATATAATCAAAGTAGTTGTTACGTTCGTCGTAATACATTCTTTTTTCACTCCTTTTCTAAGTTATTTTATGAGTAAAAAATGAAAGGGAGTAGACGGTTGTCATGTATAAATGTGTAAAGTTTTGATTTTTGTAATTGTTATAATAAACGTGGAATTTTATAATTATAATAAAGGAGGGAAGATGGAGAAAATAAAAGTTGTACAGTATGGTACAGGTAAGATGAGTAAGTATACAATGCAGTATGCACTTGAGCGAAACATGGAAATTATTGGGGCTTTTGATATTAATCCAGATGTTATTGGAACTGATATTGGAGATATCATTGGAACTGGTAAGAGAAATGTTTTTGTAGAAGATGAAAAAATTGTTGAAGAACGTTTAAAAGAATTAAAACCAGATGTTGTAATTGTTACAACTATGAGCTTGTTAAAAGATGTTGGAGATATTTTACTTATTTGTGCTAGATTGGGAATTAATGCAATTACAACTTGTGAAGAAGCTTTTTATAGTTGGAATTCTAATCCTAATTTAACTGGAGAAATAGATAAACTTGCAAAGGAAAATGGATGTAGTATTACAGGTTGTGGTTATCAAGATTATTTTTGGGGAAACTTGATTTATAGTTTAGCTGGTTCTACTCATAAAATTACTAAAATAAAGGGAAGTTCTAGTTATAATGTAGAGGACTATGGAATAGCGCTTGCTAAAGCACATGGTGCTGGATTAAGTTTAGAAGATTTTGATAAACAAATTGCAGTAGTAGATAATATTAGTCCGGAAGAAAGAAGTAAATTAATTGAAAATGGGGAATTTTTACCAAGTTACATGTGGAATGTTGCAGGTTGGTTAGCAGATAGATTTAATTTAACTATTACTAAACAAACTCAAAAATGTGTTCCTATAACATATGATAAAGACTTAACTTCTTCTACTTTAAATATGACAATACCAGCAGGTAATGCAATTGGTATGAGTGCCGTTATTAATGTTGAAACAGAAGAAGGAGTAGAAATGGAAATAGAATGTATTGGTAAAGTATATGCGCCTGAAGTGGTAGATAAAAACGATTGGACAATTGTTGGTGAACCAAGTACGAGGGTAGTAGTAGAAAAACCAGCAACTGTTGAACTAACATGTGCTGATATAGTAAATCGTATACCTGATTTATTAGAAGCAGAAAATGGATTTGTTCCAACATCAAAAATGGGTTATGCTAAGTATTAAGCATAGCTTTTTTTATAAAAAAACTTATTTCTAATCAATGAAATAAGTTTAATAGATTGTTTAGTGAGTATGTTGACTTGAATGAGGGAGATTGCAAGAACAATTTTAAATATGTATCATTTTCTAATCTTGATGTTTTAAAATAAAGTTGACTATAATTAGTTATTTAGCAAGATTGTACCAATATACCTCTCTAAAATAATTCTTTCACAATTAAAGCTTCTGAATGTAAATTATTATTTTTACCTAATAATAAATTTTCATAAAATTTAATTAAATAAGTTTTATCTTCCTTTATATTTAAATAATTATTAAAATAATTACTTCTAACTAATGCATTTCTAAAATACACTGATTTATCTTTAAATAATGAGTTATCTACTTTGTATCCTAGACTAATCAAATATTTTTCTATGAATACTGCTGTTGTTCTAGTATTACCTTCTCTAAAGGGATGTACTTGCCATATACTAGATGTAAAATCAGTAATATTTTTAATCACTTCTACAATGGACATATCTTTATAATTCTTTTCTTTTTCTTTAGCTATATCATATTCTAATGATTCATTTAATGTTTTAGATTCTCCATATGCAACCGAATCGTTGTTTAATATTTTTTCATGTTTTGAAAAATCGATTTTTCTAAACTTTCCTGCAAAATCATATATGTCCTGAAATAGATATTTATGAATATATTTTAAATAATCTACAGATAATTCAAAATTATCAAGACTCAATAATTCTACAATTCTCATAGATACAAAGTCACATTCTAATTCATTATTATTAATATCTTTTTGATTTTCTTTTGTTGTGTAATATTTTTTTAAACTTTTTTCTACTTCTTTAATTGTTAATTCGCCTAAAATATTTTTTTTACTAATTTCTTTAAGATATTTTGATGGTTTTAAATTATCTACTTGTTGTAATCCTATTGCCATATCCCACTGTAATTGTTT